>DATKNV010000121.1:0-21007 GCA_035541215.1 Allostellaceae bacterium
GACCGAGAAGGGCGCCTCGCCGCGCTTGTCGCGGGGGATCGGGATCTGGTGCTGCTCGGCATACTCGATGAGCCGCGTGCGCGAGGTGAGGTTCCACTCGCGCCAGGGCGCGATCACCTTGATGCCGGGCTCGAGCGCGTAATAGCTGAGCTCGAAGCGCACCTGGTCGTTGCCTTTGCCGGTGGCGCCGTGCGCAACCGCATCCGCGCCGACCTTCCGCGCGATCTCGATCTGGCGCTTGGCAATGAGGGGACGCGCGATCGAGGTGCCCAGGAGATACTTGCCCTCGTAAAGCGCATTCGCGCGGAACACCGGGAAGACGAAGTCGCGCACGAACTCCTCGCGGAGGTCGTCGATGAAGATCTCCTTGATCCCCATGAGCTTCGCCTTCTGGCGCACGGGCTCGAGCTCGTCGCCCTGGCCCAGATCGGCGGTGAAGGTCACGACCTCGCAGCGATAGGTGTCCTGGAGCCAGCGCAGAATGACGGACGTGTCGAGGCCGCCGGAATAGGCGAGCACCACCTTCTTAACCGAGCCGGTCATGGATCGAGCCCTTGGAGATATGGGAAACGGCGGGGCAGTATAGGAAATCGCCCCCGCCGGGCAAGCCCGGGGACTCCGGGGCCCTCAACCGTTGCTTTCGCCGCCCGTCGCGGCACAATCGGCGCGAAGCCTATGCCAGGGGGAGCGATGCACATGAAGGATTGGGGGCGCAGGTGGCTGCTGGCTGCCGTTGCGGCGCTCGCGGCGCTGATGGCGGCGCCGCAGACCCGCGCGAGCGACGAGCTCACGAACGACGATTTCAAGGCGATCGCGGCCAAATTCGGGGGCGTCTACGCGGACCCCGCGATCGCGAAATACGTGACCGAGCTCGGCAACAAGCTCGTGGCGACGACGCCGATGGCGGGCCAGAAATTCACCTTCACCGTCCTCAACTCGCCCATCGTGAACGCCTTCGCCTTGCCCGGCGGCTACGTCTTCGTGACGCGCGGCGTGCTCGCGCTCGCGAACAACGAGGCGGAGCTCGCGGGCGTGATGGGACACGAGATCGGCCACGTCACGGCGCGCCATGTCGAGGCGCGCGTCGCCCGGGACGAGATCACCAGCCTCGGCGCGCGGCTCGCCCAGGTCTTCGGCGCGCAGCTCGGCAACGCAAAGATCGGCGCCTATACCGGCGAGCTCGCGGGCGTGAGCCAGCTCTTTTACATCCGCCGCTACTCGCGCGAGCAGGAATTCCAGGCGGATCAGCTCGGGACCGAAACCCTCGCGCGGGCGGGCTACGATCCGCACGCGATGGCGAGCTTCCTCGCGAGCCTCGGCGCTTGGACGCGGCTCGGCAACCGCATGGCCGGGCGGCCCGAGGACTACAACGACTTCAGCATGTTCGCGGACCATCCGCGCACGCCCGACCGGGTCGACCGGGCGGTCGCGGAGGCGGCGGGATTGAACGGCAGGACCCTCGACCGCGACGGCTATCTCGCGCGCATCGAGGGGCTGATGTTCGATGACGACCCCGCGCTCGGCGTCCTCCGCGGCACGACCTTTGCCCATCCGGCCCTCCGTCTCGCCTTCGATCTGCCGGAGGGATTCGAGGTCGAGAACGGCGAGGATGCCGTCCTCGCGGAGAACGACGACCACGCCGGCATGATCTTCGACCGCTCGACCGAGACTTTCGACGGCTCGCCCGAGGACTATGTCTCCAAGGTCTGGGCGCCCAAGATCACCGCGCGCCCTCAGCATCTCGACATCAACGGCATGCCCGCCGCAGCGGTCTCGGGGCAGCTCACGAAGCGCGACGGCACGGTGCAGAAAGTGCGGCTGGTCGCGATCCGCTACGACGCCAGTACGATCTATCGCTTCCTGTTCCTGATTCCGGATGCGGGCGTCGAGAAATACGAGCAGGCCTTCGACCGGGTCGCGCGGAGCTTCCGGCGCCTCACGCCGGAGCAGGCCGCGGTCTTCAAGCCCTATCGCGTGCGCGTCGTCACTGTGGCGCCCGGCGACACGGTCGCGAGCCTCGCCGCCCGTTATCCCTATCGCAGTTTCCAGCGCGACCGCTTCCTGGTGCTGAATGCGCTCGGTCCCGATGCGCAGCTCACGCCGGGCCAAAAGGTGAAGCTGATCGTGGAGTGAGCCATGCCGAAGCCCGTCACCATCTATCACAATCCCCGGTGCGCCAAGTCGCGGGCGACGCTCGAGCTCTTGCGCAGGAAGGGCTTCGAGCCCCGCGTCGTCGAATACCTCAAGGACCCGCCGAGCGCCGCCGAGTTGAAGCGCATCCTTTCGCTTCTGGGCATGCGCCCGCGCGATCTCCTGCGCAAGGCCGAGGCGAAGGCGGCGGGAATCGACCCCGGCGCGTCCGACGCGGCGCTCGTCGCGCTGATGGTGAAGCATCCGATCGCGATCGAGCGCCCGATCGTGGTCGCCGGCAACCGCGCCGCCCTCGGACGTCCGCCCGAGGCGGTGCTCGCAATTCTATGACCCCCGTCGGCAGCAAGGCTTAGCCCGACGGCACCGGAGGGACCCCAATGTCCGAGCACAAGCTCAACTGGCTGCACACGGAGGAGATGAACCTGCTGCACGGCCTGCGCGAGGCCCGCCGCCGGCGACGGCAGGAGCACGCGGCGCGTCTGAAGGGCGGGGTCTCCGTGGGCGAGCGCGTCTCCGACGCCGTCGCCTCCACCGTGGGCTCCTGGCGCTTCATCATCATCCAGAGCGTCATCCTCGCGATCTGGATGATGCTGAACGTCACGGCCTGGATCCAGGAGTGGGATCCCTATCCCTTCATCCTCCTGAACCTGGTCCTGTCCTTCCAGGCGGCCTATACGGCGCCGGTCATCATGATGAGCCAGAACCGGCAGGCGAACATCGACCGCGAGGCGGCGCAGCACGACTACGACGTGAACCTCAAGGCCGAGCTCGAGATCGAGCTGCTGCACCAGAAGATCGACGTGATGCGCGAGAAGGAGATCGCCGAGCTCATCGCGGTCATCCGCACGATGCAGGAGCAGCAGAGCGCCGCGGGAAAGCCCGCCGGCGCCTGAGGAACGGTCAGGCCGTTCCCGCGCCTACTGCCTCGCGCTTCAGGAGCTCACTCTTGCGGAGCTTGACGCTCTCGGACTTGAGCTGGCCGCAGGCCGCGAGGATGTCGCGGCCGCGGGGCTGACGCACCGGCGAGGAATATCCGGCCGCGTTGACGATGTCGCCGAACTCCGCGATCGCGCTGTCGCTCGAGCACTCGAAGGACGCGCCCGGCCAGGGGTTGAAGGGGATGAGGTTCACTTTGGCGGGAATGCCCGCCAGGAGCCGCACCAGCTCGCGCGCCTCGGCGGGGCTGTCGTTGACGCCTTTCAGCATCACGTACTCGAAGGTGATGCGCCGCGCGTTGCTGGAGCCCGGATATGTCCGGCAAGCCTCGAGCAGCTCCGCGATCGGGTATTTCCTGTTGAGCGGCACGAGCACGTCGCGGAGTTCGTCGCGCACGGCATGGAGCGAGATCGCGAGATTGACGCCGAGCTCGGCGCCGCAGCGGCGGATCGCCGGCACCACCCCCGCGGTCGAGAGCGTGATCTTGCGCTTTGAGATCGAGAGGCCCTCGTGATCCATCACGATCTTGAGCGCCTTCGCGACGCTCTCGAAGTTGTAGAGCGGCTCGCCCATCCCCATCATCACGATGTTGGTGAGCTGGCGGTCGTCGGCGGGCGAGGGCCACTCGCCGAGCGCATCGCGCGCGATCATGACCTGCGCCACGATCTCCGCCGCCTCGAGGTTGCGCACGAGGCGCTGCGTCCCCGTGTGGCAGAACTTGCAAGTGAGGGTGCAGCCGACCTGGCTCGAGACGCAGAGCGTGCCGCGGTCCTCCTCGGGGATGTGCACGCTCTCGACTTCCTGCCCGTCGGGAAAGCGCAGCAGCCACTTCCGCGTCCCGTCGACCGAGGCGAGCGCGCGGGTAACCTGCGGCCGCCCGACCGTGTAGCGCTCCGCGAGCTTGGCGCGGAAGGGCTTCGCGAGCGAGGTCATGGCCGCGAAGTCCGTGACGCCACGGTGATAGATCCAGTGCCAGAGCTGGCGCGCACGGAAAGGCTCGGCGCCGAACGCCGCCATCTCCGCGGCAAGCTCGGCCCGGTCGAGGCCCACCAGGTTCTTGCGGGGGGCGGAAGTCTCGGCAGCGGCGCTCATCTCGGCGCAAGATATAGGGATTGGCTAGCGGCTTGGCAAACGGAGGCGATCGCCGATGCAGCCCTCTTCTCCCTCTCCCCTCCGGGGAAGAGGGTTGGGGTGAGGGGGCGGGCCTCGCTGTCCGCTGAGTAGGCGGCGGGAATGCCCCCTCACCTAGCCTCTACCCGTTGGGGAGAGGAATTGCAAAGGCATCAGCCCTTGATGCTCGGCCGCTGCCCCACCGCCTCCTGCCAGCGCCGCAGCGCGGCGCAGGTCTCGGGCACGGCGATCTTCACCCATCTCGCGAAGTCGATCGTGAGGAAGGCCGTGATGTCCGCGATGGTGAAGGTCTCGCCCGCGACGAACCGACTCTTTGCGAGCTGGGCGTCGAGGCGCTCCATGAAGCGCGCGACGCGGGCGCGGCCGCGCTCGGCGAGCTCGGGGATCTGCGCGTAGTCGTCGGCACCGGGGATGGCGCGGATCTTGAAGGCCGGCGTTGCGTTGCGGAAGGCCTCCATCACCGCGTAGAAGCCGTCGCGCTCCATCTGGCGCTGGTGCATCTCGATCACGGCCTTCTCGCGCGGGCTTCCGCCCATGAGGCGCGGCTCCGGCTGCATCTCCTCGAAGTAGCGGCAGATCGCGATCGCGTCCGTAATCCGCGTGCCGTCGTCGAGCTCGAGGACCGGCACGGTGCAGTCGGGATTGACCGCGCGGAAGGCCGGCGAGAACTGCTCGCCCGCGCGCAGGTCGACCTGCGCCGTCGGCACGGTTATTCCCTTCTCCCGCAGGAAGATGGTGACGCGGCGCGGGCTCGGCGCCGCCGCGTAGTCGTAGAGCTTCATGCGCCTCCTCTCCTGCCGCGAGCGCGCGGCGCGGGGGTCACCGCTTGAGCCCGCAAGCCTTGTCGATCTCGCCCAGCGACTGGCCGAAGCCCGCGAGCGCGAAGGTATCGACCGTGTTGGTTCCGCGCGCGGAGGTGCCCTTGAGCACCGCCTGCTTGCCTTTGGCCAGGGCCTCCACGATTGCCTTGTCGGTCGCGGGGTCGCGTGCCCAGGCGCCTTCCTTGCTCGTGAAGAGCGTGAACTTGCGCGCGTCCACCGCGAGCTCCACCTCGCTCCCCTCCTTGAAGGGATAGCCCGCGGCGAAATTGACGACGTTGTAGGATTTCTCCGTCGGCCGGTGCGTCACGGAGACGTGAATCTCGCCGCGTTTGAGGGCGGCGGGCTCGCTCTTCTGGGGATGCCCGACGACGTAGCAGGTCTTGGCGTTCTTGACGGTCTCGGCGAAGGCAGGCCAGGTCTGCGAGTCGTTGAGGCGATCGATCTTCGGCGGCTCGGGCGCAGGCGCGGGCGCGGGCTTGGCCGAGCCGGGCGCGGTCTTCGGCGCCTGCGCGAGCGCGGGCGCTGCGGCGATGACGAGCGCCGCTGAGAGAGTGAGGAAGAAGCGATTCGCCATTTGCCGCTACCATACTGAGCGAGGCCGATGCTGCCAAGCGCGCTCGGCGCTTGCATCCGCGGATTGCGCCGGGCATGGTGTACGCTTCGATCAGAGGCCGCCGTGATCCTCGTAAAATTCTCGACGCATTTGACGAAGGCGTGCTGAGCCGTGCGCGCCGTGCTCTGCCGCGAATACGGTCCGCTCGAGAAGCTCGAGGTAGCGGAGCTCCCTTCGCCGCCGATCGCGCCGGGCGCGGTGCGCGTCGCCGTCCACGCCGCGGGGATCAATTTCGCGGATATCCTGATCGTCCAGGGCAAGTACCAGGAGAAGCCGCCGCTCCCCTTCAGCCCGGGCTTCGAGATCGCGGGCGTCGTGACCGAGCTCGGACCCGGCGCCCAGGGAGTGAAAGTCGGCGACCGCGTGCTCGGCATCATGGAGCACGGCGCTTACGCCGATGAGGCGGTGCTGCCGGCCGAGCGCGTCATCTCGATTCCCGCCGCGATGGACTTCGCGACGGCGGCGGGCTTCCCCGTCGCCTACGGCACCTCGCATGGCGCGCTCGAATGGCGTGCGCGGCTCCGCGCGGGCGAGACGCTGCTCGTGCTGGGCGCGGCGGGCGGCGTCGGGCTCACGGCGGTAGAGATCGGCAAGGCCATGGGGGCGACGGTGATCGCGGTCGCGGGGGGAGCCGAGAAGCTCGAGATCGCGCGCCGCCAGGGCGCCGATCACCTCATCGACCACGCGCGCGAGGACTTGCGGGCGCGCATCAAGGAGATCACCGGCGGACGCGGCGTCGACGTCGCCTACGATCCCGTCGGCGGCGACGTCTTCGACCAGGCGCTGCGGTCGATCGCCTGGGGCGGCCGCATCGTCGTGATCGGCTTCGCCGCTGGCCGCATCCAGCAGATCCCCGCCAACATCGTGCTCGTGAAGAACTGCGACGTGATCGGGTTCTTCTGGGGCTCCTACCGGCGCCACCGGCCGGCGCTGGTGCGGGAGTCGCTGGAGACGCTGCTCCGCTGGTACGCCGCGGGGAAGCTCAAGCCGCACGTCTCGCACCGCATCGATCTCGCGGAGGCACCGCGGGCGATGGCGCTCCTTGCGGAGCGCAAGGCGACAGGGAAAGTCGTGCTCACCACCGGCCGCTGAGCGCGGCTGGCCTCAGTGGAGGACGGCGCTGATCTGCAGCGGATTGGGCTCGTGCAGCCACCAGCCGGTCTCGTTGATGGAGTAGTAGGGCCGGTAGTGCTGCACGCTCTCGACCGGAACGACGTCCGCGATCTGGTTGTCGAGCATGAGCGCCTTGCCGTCCACATAGGCGATCAGCACCGCATGGTCCTGGCCGAGCCGCATGTCGCGGACGACGACGAGGCGGAGCTGCTCGTTGGGCACGCCCGCCGCGCGCAAGGCCATGAATTTCGCGATCGCGTAGTCCTGGCACTGGCCGCTGTGCGAGAGGAACTCGTAGGGCGTCTCCCAGTAATTAGGCTCGCGCCAATTCACCGCCGAGGGAATGTAGGGATAGCGATTGATGAGGGCGTTGACGGCGTCGAGCTTCGCGCGCATGTCCAGGGGCGCGAGCGTCGCCACGATGCGGCGCCACTCCTGCGGCTCGCAGCCGTCGAGCTGGCCCGGCGCGCAGGGCGGGAGCCCCGCCGTCCGAGCGCGCTCCCAGCGCTGCAGCATCCCCGTCCACTTGTAGAAGCGGTCGATCGCGCCCGAGTGGACCTCGGCGGTGCCGAAGAGGCGCGGATAGACGAAAGCGTCGCCGCCCGCCTGCCGGGCCTCGGCATCGATGCCCGCGCTCGCGAGCGCGAGAAATGCCAAGGCAAGAACAAGGTGCGTGCGACGCATAACGGTGCCCCATTCGGTAGCCCCGCTGTCTCCCCTGAGACCGGAGGCTTTGCGTCCCCGGATCGCTCCGGGTTTGCCGTTTCGTGGCGGCGCCTCGCGTGAGGCGTCGTCGAATGCCGGGTGACGCTACAGCGCGTGCCTTAATGCCCGCTGAACGAGCGCTCGGATTTTATGAAAACTAGGATGCGATGATGTCAGCGCATCGGCGCCGCCTTCGCCGCCAATGCGCCAAGGACGCCAAATTCTTTCTGGCGGCGAAGCCGCAACGATTTACCACGGAGGCGCGGAGGACACGGAGTTTCTTTCTCGCGGCAAAGGCGCAACTAGCCTTCTCCGTGTCCTCCGTGCCTCCGTGGTGAAATAGCTTTCATCGTCCCTGGCGTCCTGGCGGTTCGAGCTCATCGCGGTGCCTGGATGGCCCCGGAATCCATTCACCGCAGAAACAGAATCAAATCCAACGGCGGCGGCGGGACCTCGGTTTGCGAGAGCATGTCGTGAACTTGGCCGCGGTGATGCGTCTGGTGATTGAAGAGATGGCCCAGCACCCGGCGCAGCGGCGTCTGGAAGCGCTCGCCTTTGAGGTTGAGATAGTCGAGCGGACGGTCGAGCTCCGTGCGGTCGATCGCCTCGACGACGCGGATGAGGCGCTCGTCCTCGGCGACGCGCGCGACCGAAAGCGCGACGAAATCGCCATAGAGGATCTGGTTGAGCGCGAGCTTCACGGGGCGGCGCTCGATGCGGCCGAGCCAGATGCGGTCGCCGACGAGGAGGTGATTGAGCGTCGCATGAATCGAGCCGAAGAAGGACTTCCGCGGCTTCATGTACTCGGCCTCGGGCAATTTGCTGCAGGCCTCGTAAAGGCGCTTGTTGGCCCAGGCGTTGTAACGGGCGAAATCGTGAAAATATGGATCGTGCATGCCGCGCCTCCATCGCGCGATGGCGAGGCCAGGAACGCCGGCAAGTTTACGCCGGGCCGTCGGCGCAAGCGAGGACCCCGGAAATTAACCTTTATGCTCTCATTTGCTTTAGGGGTTTATACGGACTCGTCATGCGTGCATCGCCTGCGCTAGGATCGCCTCCGGGAGGGGAGGCGAGGCCCATGCTGTTCGTTCGTCCGGCGATCCGAGAGGACGCCGCCGAAATCGCACGGATCGACGTCGAGACCTGGCGCAGCGCCTATGCCGGGATACTTCCGGACAAGGTCCTGCTCGGGCTTGGCCGCGATCGCTTGCGCGCGGACTGGCAGTCGCAGCTCGCCCACCGCCCCGACGACGTGCGCGTCGCGGAGTGGACCGGCGCGGGCGTCGTGGGCTTTGGAAGCTGCGGCCCCGCCAGGCACCCTATCGAGGGTCTCACCGGCGAGGTCCACACCCTCTACGTGGCGCAGGACCATCAAGGCCGGGGCGTCGGCCGCGCACTGTTGCTGGCGCTGTTCCGGCGGCTCGTCGCGAGCGGGCAGAATTCTGCGGTGGTCTGGGTGCTTCGCGACAACCCCGCGCGGTTCTTCTACGAGCGGATGGGCGGCAAGCTCGTCGGGCATCGCCGCATTCCCGTGGGTGGCGAGCCCATCCCCGCGCTCGCCTATGGCTGGCGCGATCTGGCGGCGGCGGTGCGTACCGGCGGCCGTGCGGTCCGGCCGCTCGCGGACGAGGGTCCATCGACGCTGTGAGCGTGGTGTTCCCGGGCCGTTCATGACCGCTCAGCTCTGGGAAAAGTCCTATCCGAAAGGCGTGAGTTGGGGCGAGCCTCTGCCCCCGCCCGAGCCCGTCGAGCGCATCCTCGAGCGCGCCGCCGGGAGCTGGCCGGAGCGCACGGCCTGCGACTTCTATGGCCGCCGCATCTCCTTCGGGGAATGGCTCCGCCTTGCGCGGCACGCGGCCAAGGGCTTCAAGGCGCTGGGCGTCGGCCCGGGCGTCTCGGTCGGGCTCCATCTCCCGAACACGCCGCATTATCTCGTCTGCTTCTTCGGCGTGCTGCTCGCGGGCGGGCGCGTGGTCAACTTCAGCCCGCTCTACGCCCCGCGCGAGCTCCTGAACCAGCTCCTCGATTCCGAGACCGAGGTCATGGTGACGCTCGGCCTGCCGCAGCTCTATCCCCAGATCGCGGCGCTCCGCGGCAAGGGCAAGCTGCACACGGTCGTGGTCGCGAGCCTCACGGATTTCTTGCCGGAAGCGATCGCGCGCGCCGTCGTGGGGCCGTCGGCAGAGCGGGTTCCGGGCCCCGGGCGCGAGATCGATTATGCCGCGCTTCTCGACAATGACGGCGCCGTGCCCGCGCCCGTCCATGGGCCGCTCCAGCAGGAGATTGCGGTGCTGCAATACACCGGCGGCACCACCGGCGAGCCCAAGGGCGCGATGCTCACCCACGCCAATCTGAGCGCGGTGATGGCGATTCGCGAGCGCTGGGTCCGGGGCGTGCTCGAGGAGGGCAAGCACTCGACCTTGGCGGTGCTGCCGCTCTTCCACGTCTACGGCATGAGCATGGTGATGCTCGCCGCCGCCGCGAGCGGGACCGAGATCATCCTGCACATGCGTTTCGATGCCGAGCGCGTGCTCCAGGACATCGCGCGCAAGCGTCCCGCGCTCTTCGCGGGCGTCCCCACGATGTTCGCGGCGCTGCTGCAGCATCCGAAGGTGCGGGACTACGACCTCACCTCGATCGTTCATTGCGGCTCCGGCGGCGCGCCGCTCCCGCTGGAGGTTCAGCAGAGCTTCAGCCGGCTCATCGGCCATCCCGTCGCCGAGGGCTATGGGCTCACGGAGACCGCGCCCATCGTCACGCTTGCGCCAAACGGGGCCGCGCGACCGGGAACGGTCGGACTGCCTTGCCCCAATACGACCGTCGAGATCGTCGATCTCGAGAGCGGGACGCGCGTGCTGGGGCCCGGCGAGAAGGGCGAGATCTGCGCGCGCGGGCCGCAGGTGATGAAAGGCTATTGGAAGCGGCCGGAGGCGACCGCCTCCGCCATGGCCGGGGGCCGCTTCCACACCGGCGACATCGGCTTCCTCGATGCCGACGGGTTTCTGACGCTCGTCGACCGCAAGAAGGACATGATCATCTCCGGCGGCTTCAACGTCTTCCCGCGGATCATCGAGGAGGCGATCTACGAGCATCCCGCGGTCGCGGAGGTGACGGTGATCGGCGTTCCCGACCCCCGCCGCGGCCAGTTCGCCAAGGCCTTCATCGCCCTGAAGCCCGGGAGCACATTGAACTTCGAGGAACTCGAGGCCTTTCTCGCGGACAAGATCGGCAAGCACGAGATGCCCGCGGAGATGGAGCTGCGGGCGAGCCTGCCCAAGACCCCCGTCGGCAAGCTCTCGAAGAAAGAGCTCCTCGCGGAGGAGCTCGCCAAAAGAAACGCGGCCGCAACCTCCTGAGGCCGCGGCCGCGCCCTTCGCCCCCCAAAGGTGCTTCAGTCGCCGCAGAAGTCGCCCAGGCTCACACCGGCCACCGCTGGATTCATGCCCGCGAAGACGGGCGCGAGAAGGCCGAGGCTCAATACCGCGGCGATCGCCGCCGTTCTTAGCCGCTTGCGCATCGTTCCGCCCTCCCTCAGCCGCCGTGCCTGCTGGCCAACAGCGTGCCGGCCACCGCCTTGCCCCCGTCCCCCAGCGCGAGCGGAGCCAAAAGCGCCGCGCTCGCAATCGCCGCCATCAGCGCGGCCGCAATCACTTGTCTCTTCTTCATAGCCTTGCCCCTGTGCTTTTTGGTCATTGAACAGTGGGCGGCTTATATAATCCGTAAGTTCTATGATCTACCGGATAGTTCGTACCAAAGATTATCCTTCATACCATGATTCCTAGAACATCTTCGTAATTTGCTGATATCAAAGAAAAATCGCGACTATTCCAAAGAAATGCGGCAAACCGCCGCAGACCTCAGCCGGTCCGCATACTTGGGCGTGCGGGTTCTGCAGTAGCGGATCAGTTCCCGCTGGAGATGGCCGCCAGGGCGTCCGCGACCATCTTGTGCTCCGGGCTTTCCGGCGGCAGCAGGGAGAGCAGTTTCTGCCAGCGTGTCTTGGCTTCCTCGGGCCGATGCGCTTGCGCGGCGGCGAGGCCGAGATACCAGAGAGCGCGCGGCTCATCGGGCTTGAGCGCCTCCAGGCGCCTCAGCACGGCGATCGTGCTTTCCGGTATCGGGTCCGAGGGGGCGCGGCCTTCCATCAGCGCATCGACCTCGCGGGCGAGGATGCTGGCATCCCCGGGCGCGAGGGTCGCCGCGCTCTCGTAGGCAGCGGCGGCTTTCTGCGGCTCCTGCAGCACCTCATAGGCGCGGGCGAGGCGGAGCCAGCCCTGGAGGTCGCCGGGCTGCGTCTCGAGCCGCGCGGCGAGCCGCTCGACCATTCCGCGCACCATCTTGGCGCGCTCCTCCGGGCTCATGTTTGCCGCGGCCGCGAGGTCGTCCGGCGACGGCCCCGGTGCTCCCGCCGGCGGCGCCGGGACCGGGAGTCCCGCGGCCTTCGCGGTCTCCTCGATTCGTTTCCGCACCGTCGGGATCCAGCCCGCGCCCGGCGGCGAGTCCGCGAGAAGCTTCTGCCAGGCATCGATCGCGCCTCGCGCGTTCCCGGCCTGCGCGTCCGCGAGCGCGAGGTAATAGCGCGCAGCCGGATGCTGGGGATCGCGGGCGAGCGCCGCGGAGAAGGCCTCGCGCGCGGCCGGCGTCACGATCCCGTCCGCCGCGAGGAAGAGCATTTCGCCGTAGCTCGCCTCGATGTCCGCGCGATCGCCCGTGAGCGCCAGCGCGCGCCGATAGGCCTCGCCGCTCGCCTCCCAATGCTCCAGCGTCTGCTGCGTGCGGGCGAGGAGCAGCCAGCCCTCGGCGTCGTCGGGGCTCTCTTTGAGCTTGGCCTCGAGGGCCGCCACCGCCTGCTCGAGATCGCGATTGCCGGCGCTCCGCGCGGCCGCGCGCTCGCCCTCGCGCTCGGCATAAGGGAGGTCCGGAAGCTGTGGCGATCCCCGCAGCAGATAGATGCCCGCGGCGCCGAGCGGCACCGCAATCGCGAGAGCAAACACCAGCAGGCGGGAGACGGCCGCGGCGCCCCGGGGCGCGGAAGCCGCTCCCTCCGCCGCGGTGCCGAGAAGGCGGCGCTCGATCTCGAGGCGCGCCGACGCCGCCTCGGCGGCGCTCAGCAAGCCGCGGGCGCGGTCGCGCTCGACCTCCGCGAGCTGATCGCGATAGACCGCGCGGTCGTAGGCCGCGCGCTCCGGAAGTCCGCGCCGCGCGCCTGCGAGCGGCAGGATCACGAGCGCCACCACGAGCCCCGCCAGCAGCGCGAAGGCGAGCCAGAGCAGCATGCTCAGCGATCCTCCCTGAGGAGCTTCGCGAGCTTGCGGCGCTCTTCCGGCGTGAGCGGCGCGGGCACTCCCTCCGCAATGCGGTTGCGGCGCCGCAAATAGAGTGCGACCCCAGCGGCTCCCAGGAGCAGCAGTGCAGGGGGCCCGAACCAAAGGAGATAGGTGTCGGGCTGGAGCGGTGGCTTCAGCAGGATGAAGTCGCCGTAGCGCCGCACGAGGAACTGCCGCACTTGCTCGTTGCTGTCGCCGGCCTTGAGCCGCTCGCGGATGAGCATGCGAAGATCGTGCGCGAGCTCGGCGCTGGAATCGTCGAGCGACTGGTTCTGGCAGACGAGACAGCGGAGCTCCGCGCTGATGGCGCGGGCGCGCGCCTCGAGCGCGGGGTCGTCGAGCCGCTCGCCCGGCTCGACCGCAAGGGCCGCGGCCGTCGTCCACGCCGCCATGAGCAGTCCCAGCAGCACTCTCATGACTTCTGCAACGCCTGCACCAGCGGCAGGATCTCCTTGTCGATCGCCTCGGGGGTCAGCGGCTGCGCGCGGTGGAAGCGGATCTTGCCGCTCTTGTCGATGAGGAAGGTCTCGGGCACGCCGGTGATGCCGAAGTCGATCCCGAGCCTGCCTTCAGGGTCGACGCCGACGGCGCGGAAGGGGCTCCCGTATTGGCCGAGAAAGCGCTCGGCATCGGCGGGCTTGTCCTTGTAGTCGATGCCGTATAGCGGCACGCCCGCCGTCGCCGCGAGCCGCGTCAGCAGCGGATGCTCGGCCCTGCAGGGAAGGCACCAGGAGGCAAAGAAGTTGACCAGCACGACCTGCCCCGAGAGGTCGCCGCGCGCGAAACCGGGCTTGTCGCCGAGGCCCTTGAGCGCGAAGTCCGGCGCGGGCTGGTCCAGCATCGCAGAGGGCAGCTCCGAGGGGCCGCGCTTCTCCGCGTTGAGGAGCGCCACGACGAAATAGCCCAGGAGCCCCGCGAAGACCGCGGACGGCAGCAAGAAGAGGAGACGGCGGAGCGTCACGGCGCTAATCCCCGGGAGCGGCCGCCGCGGCGCGGCGGCTCCGCACCGCCGCTCCCACGCGCCAGCGCCGGTCGGAGAGGCTCACGAGCCCGCCCAGCGCCATCGCCATGCAGCCGAGCCAGATCCACGGCACCAGCGGCTTCTGGTAGATGCGGACGGTCCAGCCGCCCTTGCCGTCGCTGTCGCCGAGAACGACGTAGAAATCCGAGAGCAGGTCGCTGTGGATCGCGGTGAAGGTCGTGGGCATGCGCTGCACCGTGAAGAGGCGCCGCTCCGGCCGCATGGTCGCGACGAGCGCACCGTCCCGCGTCACCGTGAAGGTCGCGCGGTCGGCGCTGTAGTTCGGCCCCTGCACCGGCTCGACCTTGTCGAGCCGCGCCTCATAGCCCGCGATCGCGAGGCTCTCGCCCGGATGCATGATCTCGATCCGCTCCTGCTCCCAGGCGGAGGCGGCGATCCCCGCGACGGTGATTGCGACGCCCAGATGCGCGAGCGTCATGCCGTAGGCGCTCCGCGGGAGATGCCGCGCGCGGACGAGCATCGTACGGAGCGGGACGCGCAGGAGCTGCACCCGTTCCGCCCATTCCGCGAGGCTCCCCACGCCGATCCAGGCCGCGAGCGCCAAGCCCGCGGCTGCGAGCGTCTTCTCCGGGCTCACGAGGGTGGTCACGACCACTTCGACCGCGAGCGCCGCACCCGCGGCGACGAGGAGCCGCTGCATCGCCGAGAGCAGGTCGCCGCGTTTCCATCCCAGGAGCGGCCCCAGCGGAATCGCCAGCAGCAGCGGCACCATCAGCGGGACGAAGGTCCAATTGAAGAAGGGAAAGCCGACGGAGAGCTTTCCCGCTCCCATGGCGTCGAGGAAGAGCGGCCAGAGTGTGCCGAAGAACACGGTCGAGGCCGCGACGGTCAGCAGCAGGTTGTTGAGGATGAGCGCGCCCTCGCGCGAGATCGGCGCGAAGATGCCGCCGCCTTGGAAGCTCGGCGCGCGGATCGCGTAGAGGATGAGCGGCCCGCCGATCGCCACCGCCAGCAGCACCAGGATGAAGGCGCCGCGCGCGGGATCGACGGCGAAGGCGTGGACCGAGGTGAGGACGCCCGAGCGCACCAGGAAGGTCCCGATGAGCGAGAGCGCGAAGGTCAGGATCGCCAGGAGGATGGTCCAGGTCTTGAGCGCATCGCGCTTCTCCACGACGATTGCGGAGTGGAGGAGCGCCGTCCCTACGAGCCAGGGCATGAAGGAGGCGTTCTCGACGGGGTCCCAATACCACCAGCCGCCCCAGCCCAGCGTGTAATAGGCCCACCAGCTCCCGAGCGCGATGCCGATGGTGAGCGCGCACCAGGCCGCGAGCGTCCAGGGCCGGACCCAGCGCGCCCAGGCCGCATCGACGCGGCCCTCGATGAGCGCCGCCACGGCGAACGAGAAGGCGACGGAGAAGCCGACGTATCCGAGATAAAGGAAGGGCGGGTGGATCGCGAGGCCGATGTCCTGCAGCACCGGGTTCATGCCCTGCCCGTCGAGCGGCGCGGGCGAAAGGCGCAGGAAGGGATTGGAGGTGAAGAGAATGAAGGCGAGGAAGGCCGTACCGATCATGCCCTGCACCGCGAGCACCCGCGCGCGCAGATCGGGCGGCAGGCTCGTGCCGAACCAGGCGACCGCGGCGCCGAAGAGGGTGAGGATCAGCACCCACAGCACCATCGAGCCTTCGTGGTTCCCCCAGACGCCCGTGATCTTGTAGAGAAGGGGCTTGGTCGAGTGGCTGTTCTCCGCGACGGTCGCGAGCGAGAAGTCCGAGATGACGTAGGCGTGGGCGAGCGCCGCGAACGCGAGCGCCACCAGCGCGAACTGCGCGATCGCGGTCCCGCCGCCGAGCGTCATGAGGCCGGGATGGCCGCGCTGGGCGCCGATGAGCGGCGCCACCGATTGCACCAGCGCCAGCATGAGCGCGAGCGCGAGGGCGAAATGGCCGAGCTCGGCGATCACGGCTTCGCCTGCCCGGCGGGCGGGTGCTCGCCTTGCCAGTGCCCCGTGCGCTTGAGTGCTTCCGCCACTTCCGGCGGCATGTAGCGCTCGTCATGCTTCGCGAGCAGCGTGTCCGCGCGGAAGATGCCCCCGCTCTGGAGCTTGCCCTCAACGACGACGCCTTGGCCCTCACGGAAGAGGTCGGGCACGGGGCCGTTCGCAATGTCGTAGGTGACGCGCACGGTCGATTTTCCGTCGGTGATGCGGAAGTCGAGGCTGCGGCCGTCGGAGGCGCGCTCGACGCTGCCGGTCTCGACGAGGCCGCCCAGGCGAATGCGGCGATCGGGCGAAGGCGGCTTCTCCGCGAGGTCCGTGGGCGTCGCGAAGAAGGCGAGCGCTCCGCTGTTGCTGAGCGCGTTCAGCACCAGCACGGTCGCAAGGGCGAGCAGGCCCAGCCCGACCGTCACCGCCAATAGCCGCCTGTGCTTACGCTTCATGGGCTCAGCGGCGCCGCGTCGTGGAAATCTCGGACCAGAGCCGCTGCCGGTGGCGCCAGGAGCGGAATGACACGATCGCCATCAGCGCGAGCACCAGCACCGCCACGCCATAGGCGGGCCAGACGAAGCGGGCGTAGCCGCCCATGGCGAGGAAATCCATCATTGGGCCGGCCCCGCCACGGTCTCGGCGCCGATCTCGACCTCGCCGAGCCGCGCCGCGCGGAGCCGGCTTTCGAGGATCGCGGTGCGGATGCGCAGCATCAGCAGCGCCGCGAAATAGAGCGTGAAGCCCACGGCCATTACGAGAAGCGGCACCAGCATGGCGCGGTCGATGGTGGGGCCGCCGATCCGGAACACGCTCGCGGGCTGATGGAGCGTGTTCCACCAATCGACGGAGAACTTGATGATGGGCAGGTTGACGGCTCCCACCAGCGCCAGCACCGCGCCGGCGCGCGCGCCGCGGGTGGGGTCGTCGAAGGCGTGCACGAGCGCGATGTAGCCGAGATAGAGGAAGAACAGCACGAGGACCGAAGTGAGGCGCGCGTCCCAGACCCACCAAGTCCCCCACATCGGCTGGCCCCAGAGCGAGCCCGTGACGAGGCAAATGAGCGTAAAGCCCGCGCCCAAAGGTGCCGCCGCCTGCGCCGCGAGGTCCGCGAGCGGATGGCGCCAGATCAGCGCGACGGCGCTCGCGACCGCCATGAAAAGGTAGGCGAAGCTCGCCATCCACGCCGCCGGGACGTGCACGAACATGATCCGCACGGCCTCGCCCTGCTGGTAGTCCGGCGGCGCCACGAAAAGCGCGAGGTAGAACCCGACCGCGAGAAACCCAACCGCTCCCGCCGTGCACCAGGGCATGAGGCGCTCGGAGAGGCGCATGAAGCGGGCGGGGTTGGCGAAGCGATGCATGGCAGGGTTGTACGCCTATTCGAGGGCTGAGCGAAGCGCGGCCGCCGCCGCCAGGGGGGCGAGCGGCAGGGCCGCCAGCAGGAAGGCCGCCAGGATCGAGAGATGGGGCAGGATCGAAATCCCCGCAACCGCCTGGTCGACCGCTGCGACACCGAAGATGAGGACGGGGATGTAGAGCGGCAGCACAAGGAGCGAGAGCAGCACCCCCGCGCGCCGCGCGCCCAGCGTGAGCGCCGCCCCCACCGCGCCCACGAGGCTGAGGCTCGGCGTTCCCAATCCCATCGCGAGGACAAGGGGGAGGTAGCCCTCCCCCTCGAGCTGGAGCAGCGCCGCCAGCACCGGCGCCGCCAGCACCAGCGGCAGGCCCGTGGTGAGCCAATGCGCGAGGCACTTCGCGAGCACGAGGGCCTCGAGCGACAGCGGCGTCAGCGCGAGCGCCTCGAGGCTGCCGTCCTCGTAGTCGAGCTGGAAGAGCCGGTCGAGCGAGAGGAGGGCGGCAAGGAGCGCCGTCACCCACACCACGCCCGCGGCGATCCGCGCGAGGAGCTGCGGCTCGGGCCCGACGCCGAAGGGAAACAGCACCACCGCCAGCACGAAGAAGGCGACGACGAGCGCGGCATCGCTGCCCTGGCGGAGCGCCAGGCGCAGGTCGCGCTGCACCACCGCGAGAAAGGCGCTCACGCCGCGCGCCTCGGCGCGAAATCCTGCATCGCGAGCGGCGCAGCACCCGCGAGCGGCAAATCCGCATGGGTCGCGGCAACGACCATGCCGCCGGCCTCGCGATGCCGGGCGATCGCGGCGAGGAGGTCCGATGTTGAGACCTCGTCGAGGCCGGTGCTGGGCTCGTCGAGGAGCCAGAGCGGGGCGGGGCTCGCGACGAGCCGTGCGAGGGCGAGCCGCCGCCGCTGGCCCGCGGAGAGGAAGCGGCAGGGGAGATCGGCGAGCGGCTCCAGATGGAAGCGCGCGAGCGCCGGCGGCACCGCCGCGCGCGCGCCGCCGCGCATTGCCGCCCAGAAGCCGAGCGTCTCGCTCACGGTGAGCACGGGCTTGAGCGCGTCGAGATGGCCTACGAAATGGAGCCGCGCACGGTGCGCCGGCAGGTCCTCGGCGACCGCGGCCCCGCTCCAGGCAAGGCTCCCCGCCGAGGGCGTGGTCAAGCCCGCCATCACCCGGAGCAGGCTCGATTTGCCGCTGCCGTTGGGCCCGGTGAGCAGCAGCGCGCCGCCGGCCTCGAGCGCGAAGTCGAGACCCTGAAATACGAGCCGCCCGCCGCGCCGGCAGGCGAGACCGCTGCCGCTGAAGCTGAAGCGAGAGAGTGGAGAGGTCTCGGGGGAATGCGCCACGCGAAGATCGGTGCGGCCGGTGAGCGGGAAGCGCGCGCATCATGCCACGCTCCCCGGAGCGAGACCATCGAGAGGCAAAAAAAGAGACGGCCCCGGAGGGGGGAAGTTCCGGGGCCGTCAGGGGAAAAGCGGTCGGGGGGAATGACCGCTTTTGCGGAGGTTGAAAGACAGCGGGGGAAGCCGTCTTTCACGCTGGCGATTACACCCCGGGAATGCGTCTGCAATTCGATTGAATCATGGCGATTCCGTGATTTTCTGCGCGCTGGTCGCCGACCCCGATCGCTCCTTCTATTTTCCGTCATGGCCGGGACAGCCGTGGGACAAGTCCGGCCATGACGACCTTACAAATTTGTCAGAGACACGAAAACCGCCGCCGTCGCTCGCGATTACGTGAGCTTGCGCGTGTCCTCGATTACCTTGCCGTCATTGGGGAGGCTGCCGGGCGCGGCGAGCACCACCGAGCCCTTGAGCTTGGTGACGGAGTGCAGGCTCTCGGCGAGGCGATCCGCAAGCGCGGGATCGGTGCCTGCTCTCACCTCGGCGTGGAGCACCATCACGTCGGTGGTGCTGGCGTCGTGGCCCACCACCAGCCGCGCGCGCAGGACTTCGGGATGGCGCTTCGCGGTTTCCGCGACTTGGCCCGGATGCACGAACATGCCCTTGACCTTCGTGGTCTGGTCGGCGCGGCCCATCCAGCCCTTGATCCGCGTGTTGGTACGCCCACAGGGGCTCGTCCCCGGAAGGATCGCGGAGAGATCGCCGGTGCCGAAGCGGATCAGCGGATATTCCGGCGTGAAGCTCGTGACGACGACCTCGCCCACCTCGCCCTCGGCGACGGGATCGCCGGTGCCCGGGCGCACGATCTCCAGGATGAGGCCCTCGTCGAGGATCATGCCCTCGCGCGCCGCGCTCTCATAGGCGATGAGGCCGAGATCGGCGCTCGCGTAGCATTGGACGGCGTCGATGCCGAAGCCGGCGATCTCCTTGCGGACGGGCGGCGGGAAGGCCTCGCCGCCGACGAGCGCGCGTCGGAGCGAGGAGAGATCGGCCCCCATCTCCCGGCCCTTCTCCAGGATGATCCGCAGGAAGGAGGGCGTCCCCACATAGCCCTGCGGCCGCAGCCGCTCGATCGCGTGCACCTGGGATTCGGTCTGGCCGGTGCCGCCGGGGATGACCGCGCAGCCGAGCGCGAGCGCGCCTGCCTCCAGCATCGAGCCCGCGGGGGTGAGGTGATACGAGAAGCAATTGTGAATGACGTCGCCCGCGCGGAACCCCGCGGCGAAGAGCGAGCGCGCGAGCCGCCAATAGTCGGACCGCTTGCCCTCGGGCTCGAAGATCGGCCCCGGCGACATGAAGAGGCGCGCGAGCCTGCCGGGTGCTACGGTCGCGAGGCCGCCGAAGGGCGGCGCCGCCTTCTGCCGCTCGATGAGCTCGGATTTGCGCAGGACCGGCAGCTTCGCGAGCGCCGCGCGCGAGGTGACGGCGCGGGGATCGACCTCGGCGAGCTGCTTTGCAAAAGCGGGTGCCTTCGCCTTGACGTGCTCGATCAGCGGCGGCAGCGCCGCCATAAGCACATACTCGCGCAGCTCCGGCGGGCGAGTCTCGAGCTCGTCGTAGAATTGAGAGTTTCGGCTCTTCGCCACCGCGGTCTCCCGCGGCCTCAGGTCAGCCAGCGCTTGCGGCGACGGTAGTGCTTGACGTCGCGGTAGCTCTTGCGGCCGCCGGCGGAGAGGCCGAGGTAGAATTCCTTCACGTCGTCGTTGGTGCTGAGCCGCTCGGCGGAGCCGTCCATCACGATACGGCCGTTCTCGAGGATGTAGCCGTAGTCGGCATAGCGCAGCGCGATGTTGGTGTTCTGCTCCGCCAAGAGGAAGCTCACCTTGCCCTCGCGGTTGAGGCGGCGGACGATCTCGTAGATCTCCTCGACGATCTGCGGCGCCAGCCCCATCGAGGGCTCGTCGAGCAGGATCATCTTGGGCCGCGCCATCAGCGCGCGGCCGATCGCGGTCATCTGCTGCTCGCCGCCGGAAATGTAGCCCGCGAGGCTGTGCCGGCGCTCGCGCAGGCGCGGGAAATAGTCGTAGACCATGTCGAGGTCGGCCGTGACCTTGCTGCGGCCGTCGCCTCGCGTATAGGCGCCGGTCAGCAGGTTCTCCTCGACGGTCAGATGGCCGAAGCAGTGGCGGCCCTCCATCACCTGGATGACGCCGCGCTTCACGAGGTCGTTGGGGGTGAGGCTGTCGACGCGCTCGCCGTGATAGGAGATGTTGCCCTTGGTGACCTCGCCGCGCTCGCCGCGCAGGAGGTTCGAGATCGCCTTCAAGGTCGTGGTCTTGCCGGCGCCGTTGGCACCGAGGAGGGCGACGATTCTGCCCTCCGGCACTTCGAGCGAGACGCCCTTCAGCACGAGGATGACGTGGTTATAGATCACCTCGACGTTGTTGACCTGCAGCAGGGCGCCGTTCTCGGTGGTCATGAGCGTCCGTCTGTCTTGCTCTCTATCGGTATCCCAAAATCGGCCCGCGCCTTCCCGCTCG
>DATKNV010000122.1:0-20315 GCA_035541215.1 Allostellaceae bacterium
AAGGCACGGCTACGAGGGTGCGGAAGTTTTTCACCCAAGGCTCGTCCTTGAACATGTATTCGGGATCGTTGAGGGCGTCGGAAATCTGGATGGCCTGGCCTGCGAGCGCCGCGCGCCCGACGGCCGATCCGCGGCCGGGCACGAAGGGATGCGCCCGGCAGTATTCCCGGAAGCTCTCCATATCGGCGGCGGTGGTATGGAGGGCGGCAAGATGATACTCGTCGCCTTGCCGCCGGAAGATGAGGGCCGTGTGCGCGTCGCAGAGCCGCGCGGCGGTCTCGACCAGCGTGTTCAAGACGGTGTCGAGCTCGACGGTCGAGCGACTGATGATCTTGAGTACGTCGCCCGTAGCGGTGAGCTCATCGACCGAGCGAGCGAGCTCCGAGGTGCGCTGGCGCAGCTCGCCAAGGAGCCGCGCATTCTCGATCGCGATCACCGCTTGGTCGGCGAAGGTCATTACGAGGGCGATCTCCTTGTCCGAAAAGGCGCTCACCTCGCTCCTGTGGAGAGAGAAGGTTCCGATGGGCATGCCTTCCCGCATGAGCGGCACGCCGAGCATTGTTCTGAGTCCGCCGCGCTCCACGGCCTCGGACCAGCTGTATTCGGGGTCCGCCTTGACATCCAGGATCTGGACCGGTTTGCGCTCGATCACCGTTCTCCCGGCCAACGTTCCGCGACCTCGGCGCGGATGGTTCTCCGCAATGAAGTTCCGCACTTCCTCCGAAAAGCCAAATGACCCGATCGCCCGGAGGGCATCGTCATCAAGCCGCCAGATGGTACCTCCCTCGGCGTGACAAAGCCGCGCTGCGTTCTCGATGAGCGTGTCCAGTATCGGCTGCAGGTCGAAGGTCGAGCGGCTGATCAGCTTGAGCACGTCCGCGGTGGCGGTCTGCTGTTCCAACGCCTCCGCGAGATCGTGCGTGCGTGCCTCGACCTTGGACTCGAGGGTCGCGTAGGACTCCTGCAGCTGTCCCGCCATGCGGTTGAAGCGGTCGGCGAGCACCTCGATCTCGTCTCCGGTGCGGATCTCGATGCGGTGCTCGAGCTCTCCGGCGCCGAGCCGCTCGGCGCCGGATTGCAGGCGCTGGATCGGCACGGCCATGCGCCGCGCCAGCAGCGAGCCCGCGATCGCCGCCAGCAGCAGGCCGAGGCCCAGAAGCGCGCCCGTCTGCACCAGCGAGGCATAGACCGGCTCCATCGCCTCGCGGATCGGCAGCTCCACGAAGACGAGCCAGTTGAGCCGCGGGATGGGGGCGTAGGCGGTCAGCACCGAGGCGCCCTGCGGACCCGTGGCGGCTGCCACCTTGCTCGCGAGGGGATCGTGGCTTTGGAGCGCGGCGAGCGCGTCCGCCACCTGCGGCAGCCGCGAGAGGTCGGTGTCGCGCAGCACGAGGCTGATGTCGGGATGCGCGATCAGCCGGCCGCGGGCATCGACGACGTAGGCATAGCCGGACGCGCCGATCTTGATCGCGGTCACGACGTCCCAGATGAATTTGAGATTGACCTCGGCGATGGTGACGCCGGCGTTCCGTCCGACATGCGCGACCGAGATCGTCATGTAGGGCTCGGACTCCTTGCGGAAGTAGACGGGGCTGAACCAGACCTTCTCGGCGACCGCCTTGGCGAAGCGGGGGTCGTTGGAATAGTCGACGCCGCTTCCGACCACGTCCATGGCGAGGCGCGAGACCTTGAGCTGCTCCTTGCCGGACCCGTCGATCTGCACGAGCTCGGTGATCGCGGGAACCTGGCGCAGCAGGCGGACGAAATCGTAGCGGCGCTGGTCGAGCGTGCCCGCGGACCACTGCGCATGAGTGGTCCAGCCGATCTGCTGCTCGATCTCGCTGACGAACTGCTCGATGCGCTCGGCCGCCGCCTGGGCCTTTTCCTGCTGCACGCGCACCGCCGAGCTCTTGGCCTCGTCGTAGCTCAGCCACATGTTGACGGCGCCGTTGACTATGAGCACGAGGCTCACGAGTCCGACGAAGGCGAGCGCGAACTTGAAGGAGAGCCTCATGCGGACGCGGCCGCGCGGCGCCGTGGCGGCGGCGCTCATGAGACCGTCATTCCTGCATGCCGGCGTTGGCCCACCAGCCCTCCCTCGGGGCGTCCGTCCCTCGATTTCTACCCTAACAAAGGAGGAGGGTGATGGAAACGCCCGCGGTGGCTCAGCCCTTGCGCGCGAGCGCTCCCAGGGTCGTGAAGGCGGAGATGTGCTCCAGGCTCGTATTGACCTCGACGAGACTCGGGCCCTCGGCCGCGAGCGCGCCGTCGAGCGCGGCATCGATGTCCTGCGGCCGGTCGATGCGGAAGCCCTTCGCGCCGAAAGCCTCGGCGAGCCGCGCGAAATCGGGATTGCCGAGCTCGGTCGCGATGGTGCGGCCGGGGTAGAGCTTCTCCTGATGGAGCCGGATCGTGCCGTAGCTGCGGTTGTTGGCGACGATCGCAGTGACGGGGAGCCGGTACTGGACGGCGGTCGCGAGCTCGTTCCCGGTCATCAGGAACCCGCCGTCGCCGATGAGCGAGATCACCCGGCGCTTCAGGCGGAAGGCCGCCGCGACCGCGCCGGGCATGCCGAAGCCCATGGCGCCGGAGACCGGCCCCAGCAGCCGCTGCGAGGCCTTGAACGGGAAGTAGCGGCCGAGCCAGCCCGAGAAATTGCCGGCGTCGTTGGAGAAGACGGCGTCGGGGCCGAGCCGGCGCCGGAGTCCCTCGATCACGGCGCCGAATACGACGCCGTCGGCGGCCTCCTGAGGCTCCCAGCGTGCCGCCGTCGTGTAGCCGCGATGGAGCTGCGCCGCCCAAACCGCATGGCGCTCGGGCTTGCCCGGCGCCTGCGCCGCCAGGGCATTGAGGAACGCCACGGGCTCCGCGAGCACCGCGAGATCGGTCGTGAAGACGGAGCCGAGGACGGCGGGATCGTCGTAGACGTGGATGAGGCGCTGCCTCGGCTTCGGCGCCGTCGGGAAGACGTAGCCTTGCGTGGTGACGTCGCCGAGGCGCGTTCCCACCGCGAGCACGAGATCGCTCTCCTGGTAGGTCGCGACTTGCTGGCGCGGGAGCATGTAGCCGAGATGGCCCGCAAAGAGCGGATGCTCGTTGTCGAGGAGGTCCTGCTGGCGGAAGCTCACGAGCACCGGGATGCCCAAGGCCTCGGCGCCGCGGCGGAGCGCCTGCCGCCCCTCCGGAAGCGAGAACCGGCCTCCGACGATCAGCACCGGCCGCTCGGCCTTCGCGATGAGCGCCGCCGCCTCGCGCACGGCCTCGGGCGAGGGCTCGGAAACGAGCGGCCGCTGCGGCCCCCGCGGTCCGGCCGAGACCTCCTCGAGCAGCATGTCCTCCGGGAGCACGACCACCGCGGGCCCGGGCGTGCCCGTCGTCGCGGCGTGGAAGGCCTGCGCCGTCGCCTCGGAGATGCGCGCGGGGTCGCTCACCTCGACGACGAGCTTCGCCATGTCGCCGAACATGCGGCGATACTCGATCTCCTGGAAGGCGCGGCGGCCGCGGTCCTTGCGCTCGATCTGGCCCACGAAGAGCACCATGGGCGCTGCGTCCTGCTGCGCCGTGTGCACCGCGATCGAGGCGTTGGTTGCGCCGGGGCCGCGGCTCACCATGGCGACGCCGGGGCGGCCCGTGAGCTTCGCGTCCGCCACCGCCATGAAGCCCGCGCCGCTCTCGTGCCGGCAGGTGACGGTCTCGATGCGCCTTTCGTCGTAGAGCGCGTCGAGCACGGCGAGGTAGCTCTCCCCGGGAACGCAGAAAACGCGATCGACGGCGTGCGCGGCGAGCTCCGCGACCAGGAGTTGCGCGGCGGTGCGGGTATTGGCGCGGGGGTCGGACACCGTGTCGGGCCTTTCGCTTGCGAGGGACCTAGAGCCGGAAGGAGCGGCGCGAAGATTACTCTGCGGCGGCGGCGGCGGGAACGGGCCGCTCGAAGGCGGCCATGAGCTCGCTCTCGCGCTCTTTGACGCGGGCGAGCGCCTTGAGCTTCACGTGGCCGAAGCCGCGGATCTGCATCGGCAGTCTCGCGATCTCGACGGCGAGCGCATGGTTCTCGCCGGTGAGGCCCGCGAGGAGCTTGCGCAGCGCGGCCTCGTATTCGCCGACGAGCGCGCGCTCGCGCTTGCGCTCGGCGGTGTAGCCGAAGGGATCGAAGGCCGTGCCGCGCAGCCCCTTGAGCCGGGCGAGGAGCTTGAAGGCCCCGAACACCCAGCGCCCGTATGCCTGCTTCTTCATCTCGCCGGTCGCGGGGTCGCGCGGCGCCCAGAGCGGCGGCGCCAGGTGGAATTGCAGCTTGAAGTCGCCCGCGAACTGCGCGTTCAGGCGGCGCTCGAACTCGCCGTCCGTATAGAGCCGCGCGACCTCGTACTCGTCCTTGAAGGCCATGAGCTTGAAGAGCGATCTCGCGACCGCCTCGGCAAGCCCGCTCCGCCCTTTGGCGCGAGCCTTCTCCGCCGTCTCCGCCGCGCGCACGAGCTCGGCATAGCGGCGGGCATAGGCCTCGTTCTGATAGGAGGCGAGGAACTCGACCCGCCGCTGGAGGATCTCCTCCAGCGTCTCCGCGGGCTTCGCCTCCTCGTGCATCATCGGCCGCGCGGCGAGCTCGACGCGGCGGCGGTCGTGCGCGGCGAGCCGGCCCCAGGCGAAGGCGCGCTTGTTCATCTCGACGCCGGCGGCGTTGAGCTCGATCGCGCGCTCGATCGCCTCGCGCGAGAGCGGCACCAGCCCCTTCTGCCAGGCGTATCCCAGCATGAAGAGGTTGGTCGCGATGGCATCGCCCATGAGCGCGGTCGCGAGGCCGCTCGCGTCGACGAAGTCGATGCCCTGGGGGCCGGTCGCCGTCTGCAGCGCCCGGTGCATCGTCGCGTCCTCGAAGTCGACGTCGCCGTTCATGACGAAGGCGGCGGTGGGTGCGAGATAGCTGTTGACCACCGCGCGGGTGACGCCGTTCTCGATCCGCGTCAGCGCCTGCGGGCTCGCGGCCACGACCATGTCGCAGCCGAGCACGAGATCGGCGCCGCCCGCGGCGATGCGCACGGCGTCGATGTCCTGGGGCTCAGGCGCGAGCCGGACGTGGCTCATCACCGCGCCGTTCTTCTGCGCGAGCCCCGTGAAATCGAGCACCGAGCAGCCGCGGCCCTCGAGATGCGCGGCCATGCCCAGGAGCTGGCCCACCGTGATGACGCCGGTGCCGCCGATCCCCGTGACGAGGATGCCGTAGGGCTCCGTGAGCGCGCGCGGGGTCGGCTCCGGGAGACCGTCGAAAGTGCGGTCCTCGACGCCCGCGGCGGTCCGCGCGAGCTTCCGGATCTCGCCGCCGTGCACGGTGACGAAGCTCGGACAGAAGCCCTTGAGGCAGGAGTAATCCTTGTTGCAGTTGGACTGGTCGATCGCGCGCTTGCGCCCGAACTCGGTCTCGACGGGCTTCACGGAGACGCAGTTCGACTGCTCCGAGCAGTCGCCGCAGCCCTCGCAGACGAGCTCGTTGATGAAGACGCGCTTGGGCGGGTCGGGATAGAGGCCGCGCTTTCTCCGCCGGCGCTTCTCGGCGGCGCAGGTCTGGTCGTAGAGGAGGACGGTGAGGCCCGGCGTCTCCCGGAGCTCGCGCTGGACCTGGTCGAGCTCGTCCCGGTGCCTGATCTCGACGCCCGGCGCGAAGCCCGCGTTGAGCGGATATTTGTCGGGCTCGTCGGACATCACGACGATGCGCTTGGCACCCTCGGCCGCGACCTGCCGGCTGATCTGCGGCACGGTCAGATGGCCCTCGGCCATTTGGCCGCCGGTCATAGCGACCGCGTCGTTGTAGAGGATCTTATAGGTGATGTTGACGCCGGCGATGGCGGCGGCGCGGATCGCCAGCAGTCCCGAATGCGTGTAAGTGCCGTCGCCCAGATTCTGGAAGACGTGCTTCTCCTTGGTGAAGGGCGCCTGGCCGATCCAGTTGGCGCCTTCTCCGCCCATGTGGGTCCAAGTCGCGGTGTGGCGGCTCGGCATCCAGATCGCCATGCTGTGGCAGCCGATGCCGGCGCCGGCGCGGCTGCCCTCGGGGACCTTGGTCGAGGTATTGTGCGGGCAGCCCGAACAGAAATAGGGAATGCGCTGCGTCTTCGGGAGCGGCGTGTCGCCGAGGCGCTCCAGCGATTCGAGTCGCGCGAGGCGCTGGTTGAGCTGCGGGCTCTCGCCGTCGAGGCGCTTGAGCCGCTCGACGAGGGCGCGCGCGACCATGGTGGGCGTGATCTCGCCCTCGCTCGGCAGCATGACGCGGCCCAGCTCGTCGCGCTTGCCGACGACGCTGGGCCGGCGGCCCGCCTCCAGATTGTAGAGGAGGCGCATGAGCTGGTCCTCGATGAGGCCGCGCTTCTCCTCCACCACCAGCACGTCCTTGAGGCCGTCGGCGAAGCGCAGCGCGCCCACGGGCTCGAGCGGCCAAGTGAGGCCGACCTTGTAGACGCGGAGGCCGAGCCGCGCTGCCTCCCGCTCGCCGATCCCGAGATCGCTGAGCGCCTGACGAAGGTCGAGATAGGCCTTGCCCGTCGTCACGATGCCGAGCCGCGGGCTCGGGCTGTCGATGACGATGCGATCGATGGCGTTCGCACGCACGAAGGCCGCGACCGCCTCCATCTTGGGGCCGTGCAGGCGCTTTTCCTGCTCGAGCGGCGGATCGGGCCAGCGGATGCCGAGGCCGCCCGGCGGCAGCTCGAAATCCGCGGGCGCGACGATCTCGATGCGCTTGGGATCGACGATGACCGAGGCCGAGCTCTCCACCGTCTCCGCGATCGCCTTGAAGCCGACCCAGCAGCCGGAATAGCGCGAGAGCGCGAAGCCGAGCACGCCGAAATCGAGATATTCCTGCACCGTCGCGGGATTGAGCACGGGCATCATCGCCGCGATGAAGATCTGCTCGCTCTGATGCGCGAGGGTCGAGGACTGGCAGCCGTGATCGTCACCCGCGATCGCGAGCACGCCGCCATGGCGCGAGGTCCCCGCGGCGTTCGCGTGCTTCATCGCGTCGGTCGAGCGGTCGACGCCCGGGCCTTTGCCGTACCAGATGCCGAAGACGCCGTCGACGGCGGCGCCCGGGAAGAGCGTCGTCTGCTGGCTGCCCCAGACCGCGGTCGCCGCGAGGTCCTCGTTGAGGCCGGGCTGGAAGCGGACGTTCGCGCGTTCGAGGAATCGCCGCGCCTGCCAGAGCGCGTTGTCGTAGATACCGAGCGGAGAGCCGCGATAGCCGGAAATGAAACCGCCGGTCACGAGACCGGCGGCCTTGTCGCGCTGGCGCTGTACGATCGGCAGGCGTACGAGCGCTTGAATGCCCGAGAGATATATGCGGCCCTGCTCTAGGACGTATTTGTCGTCGAGCGTCACCGTCGCGAGCGTCATCCACCGTCCCTCGATCGAATCTCGCCCGAGATTAGGAGCAATCGCTCCGCATTACAACGCGAGCGGCTAAACGCCCGGAGGAGCTGCGCGCCGTGCGGGCCAATTGGTGCTCGCAAGTAATCAATCCCGATTCGAATAAAATTTTATGTTCAAGTTGAAGTATAGTTGATGCGAAGTGCCGTCAAAAATGTTATCGGGCGCGTGGCTCTTTTGATAGCCTACCCAATAGAAGTCATGCTTCGCTTGGTAGCATTAGCATTTGGTAAAGCTTCCGCAGGGAAACTGTGCCACGGGCCATAGGTTCGGGAATCTGCACGTGCAAGCCACTCGTTCCACCTCGATTCGAGAAAAGTTCGCTCGCTGCTTGCGCCGGTTCGCGAGCGACCGCCGCGCGAGCGCGGCCGTGGACATGGCCATCACCGCGCCGGTGGCGATCCTCATGCTGCTGGTGACGATCGAGCTCGGCTACATGCTCTTCCTGCAATCCGCGATCGACGGCGCGACGCGGAGCGCCGCTCGCCAGGTGCGGACCGGGCAGGTGCAGGGCAGCGGGTCGCCGCTCCCGACCTTCCAGACGGCGCTCTGCGCCGGGCTCGACGGCGCGATGGATTGCGCCGCCCTTTCGGTCGACGTCGAGAGCTTCGGGAGCTTCTCCTCGCTCAGTTCGGGCATCGCGCCTCTGCAATTCGACAGGAACGGCAAGATGACCAATGCGACCTTTTCCGCGGGCGGTCCGAGCGACTATGTCGCGGTGCGCGTCGGCTACACCTACCAGTTCATGACGCCTTGGGTCGCTCAGATCATGTACCCGAGCGGCGGCATCTTCCTGCTCTCGACCGTCGTCTTCAAGAACGAGCCTTTCCCCCCGAGCTGACGCCATGCGACACCTTCTCAAGATCGGACGTAATCGCGCGGGAACGGCATCCGTGGAGCTGGTGTTCCTCGCTCCGGTGATCATCACGCTCCTCTTCGGCCTCTACGAGGGGACGCAGGCGGTACTCGCCTACATGAAGCTCATCAACGCCTGCCAGACGGTGGCGGATCTGGTGACGCAGCAGAAGACGATCGCCTCCTCGGACATCGACGACTTCGTCACCGGCGGCCAGCTGGTGATGTCGCCATTGTCGACGGGATCGCTCGGCTTCGCGATCGCGAGCGTGACCTTCGATCCCAATTCGGGCACCGCCTCGGTCGCGTGGCAGGATACGCGGAACTCCACGGCGATGACGAATGCCGCGGCGCTCGCCCAGAACTACGGCACCAAGGGCGAGAGCGTGATCGTTGTCACGGCCACCTACACCTATACGTCCTGGCTGCACTACGTGCTTCCGGGAACGCTCTCGATGTCGCAGGTCGCGTATTCGCGCCCGCGGCTCGTGGCCTCCATCCCCCATAGCTGAGGGGCAGTTCGCGTTGGAATGGGAATGAAGAACATGCTCTCCCCGACATCCGCCTTGTGCAGCCTCGTTCGCCGCATGCTCGGCCGGGCGAACGGAAACGTGATCGTCATGTTCGCGGTCGGAGCGATTCCGATCATGGTCGCCGCGGGAATGGCGATCGACGTGGCGCGCGCCTATGCGACGAAGGTGCGCCTGGGAGCGGCGCTCGACGACGCGGGCCTCGCGGTCGCCTCCTCCGATCCGAACGTGGTTAATCTGCAATCGCGGCTCAACCAGTACTTCTATGGCAATTTCGGCTCCGGCGGCATCGGGACGGCGGTCTCCGTGAACATGCAGACCGATCCCGACAACAGCCAAGCCATCGACGTGACCGCGACGGCGACCGTGCCGACGCTGATGATGCAGATCGCGGGCTTCGGCACCATCACGGTCGCCGCCTCGGCCCAGGTGCTGAAGCAGCCGATCGACCTCGAGGTCGCCTTCGTCCTGGACAACACGGGCTCGATGTTCTGCGGCGACGGCGATACCTCGAATTGCAGCCAGGGGACGCCGCCGAGCCACATGGACTCGCTGGTGACGATCACGCAGAGCGCGGTCGACACGCTGGTCGCCGGCAACGTCACCAACAGCAAGCTCAAAATGGCGGTCGTTCCCTACGTGACCGCGGTCAACGTCGGGCCCGCGCTCAGCGCGCTCGGGATCCTCGACACCTACGTGCCGAAGACCAGCGGCCACTACAAGGATCTCGGCGGCAATACGATCGTCGATTGGAACGGCAACGACATCGCCTACGATTCCACGCAAAACAAGACCGGAGCGGGCTGGTGGGGCTGCGTGATCGAGCCCACGGCCTCGGGCGAGGACGCCAGCGGTAACGGCCCGGACATTAACGAGCCCAGCTCCAGCTCCGGCTGGGCCGGCTACACCTGGATTCCCTATTACTGGGAGCCGAACAGCTCCAACGGCTATACGTCTCTCAGCGGCTACTCCGGCCCCGGCAAGTGGTACACCACGACCGTCAGTCACGGCGTCACCACCTATACCCACGGCACAATCTTCTACGCGACCAACAACGCGACCTATGACGGCAACTATGTGAAGGCGACGGCCGCTTCTGCCGGTCCCAATCTCGGCTGCCCGCAACCCCTGGTGCCGCTCACCACGGATTCGTCCGTGGTCAAAACTGCGATTGGGAATCTGGTAGCCGGGGAGAATAGCGGCACCATGTCCCATGTCGGCATGATCTGGGGCTGGCGCGTGCTCTCGCCCAATCCGCCCTTCAGCGACGACCAGCCTTATTCGACCTCGTCCAGCACGAGCTTTCCGCGCAACGCGAACGGCTGGGTCAAGGCGGTCATCCTCGAGACCGACGGCACTCCCAGCGTCGGCGGCAGCTCCAGCTGCTCCTCGACCGATTCGCTCACGGGATTGGGGTTCGTCTGCAACGGCAAAATGGGCTCGACGAACCAGACCAGCGTCATCAACACCTATCTGCCGGACCGCCTCACCTGGGTCTGCAGGAACATGGCTGCGAAGAAGATCGTGATCTACGCCGTCGGCTTCGGCCCCGACGCGCAAAACAATACGCCTCTGCAGAACTGTGCGGCGAACGGCGGCAAATACATCTACGCGGCCAATGCCACGGCGCTCAACTCGGCGTTCCAGCAGATCGCGAACGAGCTAAATCAGATCCGACTGAGCAGATGAGCGTCTACTCCGAAGAGCCCGGCGACACCCCGGACGCGCGCGAGGCTTGGTACGCTGAGCGCGAAAAGGAGTGGACGTCGCGGCCGAACGGCAAGCGGATGTCGCGCTGGGCCGTCGTCGTCGGCGGCATTGCGGCGCTTGTCTCGGTCATCGCGATCGGCGGGGTGCTGCATCTTCCCGGCTCTTCCGCCTCGACGGCCGCCAGCGGGTCGGGCCGCAGCGGCTCCTCGCTCTTCTATCATCCCGTGAACCAGCTCGCGGTTCCGCGCTGGCCGGACGGCAGCATCCATCTCGATGCGAAGGTCGGCGAGAGGCCGGTCAAATTCATCGTCGATCCCGGCATTGCCACCGTCGTGCTCTCGCCCGAGGACGCGCGGGCCGCGGGCCTCTCGGGCGGGAATCTCGATTATTCCGGCCGAATGAAGACTTCGTCCGGCGAGGTCAGGATCGCGCCGGTGAGCATCCAACAGCTCATAATGGGCTCGCTCACGCTCTTCGACGTGCAGGCGGCGGTCGCCGAGGACCCCATACCCAACTCCATCCTCGGCGCGAGCTTCCTCAAGCGCTTCCCCGGCTACGAGCTCGAGGCGGAGCGCCTCGTGCTGCACTGGTAGGCCCCGCGCCGTTTTCCGAAGATTGACGCCGAGCCCCGACTTGGCCGAGTTTATCGGCCGAAGGGGAAGAAGCTCGGCAAGCCATGGCAGAAATCGGCGGCGACGGCTCCACGATGCCCGCCGCGGCGCCTCGCCTCTCGGCGCTGGTGGTCGCGCGCAACGAGGCCGCGCGAATCGGCGCCTGCCTCGAGCGGCTGCGCTTCGCCGACGAGATCGTCGTGGTGCTCGACCGCTCGACCGACGCGACTGCGGAAATCGCACGCAGCTTTGGCGCACGCCTCGTCGAGGGCGGATGGGAGCTCGAGGGGGAGCGGCGGAACGCCGGCATCGCCGCCTGCAGCGGCGACTGGATCCTCGAAGTCGATGCCGACGAATGGGTGACGCCCGAGCTCGCCGCCGAGATTCGTGCGCGGATCGCGACTGCACAGCCCGGCTATTTTCTCGTTCCCATGGCCAATCACATCGGAAACCGGCTGGTGCGCCACGGCTGGGGCGCCTACAACGGGGTCGCAGCGAAGTCGTGCTTGTTCGCCAAGGGCATGAAGCACTGGGGGGCGGGTAGGGTCCACCCGCGCATCGACCTCGCGGGCCGGCGGCAGGTGCTGCAAGCGCCGCTTCTGCATTTCGTCTACCGCGATCTCGCGGACATGCTGCAACGGCTCAATCGCTACACCGACCTTGCCGCCCTCGACGCGATCGAGAGCGGTAAGATTCCGCCCCTGAGATCCTCGCTCCGTCGCATCGGGAGCCGAGCATGGAAATCCTACGTGGCCCGTCGCGGCTATCGCGAGGGGCCATACGGCATTGCGCTCGCACTGGCCTCGGCCCTTTATCCGATTCTCACGCACCTAAAGGCCGTGACGCGTCGTGACGCCGTCGCGTCAGAGACCGCCACCAATTCCCGTTGACGGATTTTCGATCCAGTGAAGACGCGCCGGGCCGATGGGGATCTGGCGCTCGATGGCGTCGATGACGGCCGAGACCGGGATGTCGACGATCTTGTCCGAGCCGAAATCCTGCGAGCGGACGACGACGATCGAGCGCGAGAAGGGCGCCCTCTTCTCGGGCCGCGACCAGCCGAAGAGAGAGATCACCGGCGCGCCGCCGGCTCCCAGAAGATGCCCCGCACCGGAGTCATTGGCGACGGCAGCGTGAAGCCGGCCGGCGAGGGCGACGGTAAGGGCCGGCCCGTCGATGCCGCTGGGATCCCCGGTGAGCGGCGGAACGACGGCCCCCGGTACCGCTGCGCTCAACGGCGCCTCCCATTGGCGCTCCGCCGGGCCGAGAATGAATACCGGCTTGCGCCCGCGCTGGAGCTGCGCGCGCGCTACCGCGAGAAAATTCTCGAATGGCCAGTCCCTGCCCGAGGTCATGTTTCCGACGCCCGGCGCCAAACCGACATAGGTCGGTCCGGCTGGGAGCAGCTCCGCAGCGCGCCTCAGCCACGGCGGCGGGACCGGGACGGGATTGGCGACCGATACGGGTCGGCCAGTCGCGGCGGCGACCAGGCCGAGCAGCTTGTCGACGAGGAGAGACGGACGGAGCGGCACGCCGCGCGGCGGGCGCCGATCGGAAAAAAAGTAGCGCCATGTGCCGCTGATGAACAGGCGATGCGGCACGCGGCGCAGGAACAGCGTCCTGCCGACGTACCGCTGCGTGTCTATGATGAGATCGAACCACCGCCGGAGAAACGGGTGCCTGATTCGCAAAGCCTGCCACGGCTCCACCGGTATCGTGAGGTCCGTGATGAATTCGTGTATCCGGCCGCCGACGAGCGGCGCCAGTTGGTTCTGGAGAAACCACGAGCCGCTGGTGCCTGGGACCCAACTGATGCGTGCCTCGGGGAAAGCCTCGGAGAGCGCCAGCACCATGGGCAGCTTGAATATGTTTTCGCCGAGCGCGTCGTCGGCGCCGCTGGACACGTACACCAGAATTGATTGAATATGCATACGTAGCCTGCAACAAATTTCTCTATGTATGCTGGTTCCGACCGAGGTGTCACCCCCGAATATGTGGCGGCGGGATGGATTTCGGCCTGAGCCGCACGGGGCAGGCTCGCCGCGATGTAGGTCCGGGATCGGCGAGCCCGCGCGTTTTCTCGGCGGCCGCTCGACGATGCCGGATCGCCGGTCGCAAGCGACGCCTGCCGCCCCGCGTCAGGGGCTTTCGTGCGCGGGTGCCGGCAATTACGATGCGTCGCGGGTGCAGGAACCAGGAGCCGGCAAGCGCATGGAAGCTGCCAAATCCCGGCGATGAGGTTCGCATTTCGCCGAGCGCCGACGGCCATGCGGCCCGGCAAGAGCACGATCTTCTCGGTCTTCTTCTTCCTGATGGGTCTCGCGCAGACGATCGTGCTGACGGTGCTGCCGGTCCAGTCCTTTCATCTGCTGGGCGACGTCCGCGACGTGAGCCTCGTCTATCTCGGCGTGGGCATCGCGGGCTTCGGCGGCCGGCTCGCCATCCCGCTCGTGGTGCGGGTGGTCCGGCGGCTCGGCGCGCTGATACTGGGCACCGTTTCCTTGTGCCTTTCCGGCGCCTTGCTCGCGACCGAGACGCCGATCGGGCTGGTGCCGGGTCTCGTGCTCAATGTCTTCGCCATCGCCTGTTTCGAGATCGTGCTCAATCTCTGCGTCCTCGAGCACATCGCCCGTGCCGAGCTCGGCCGTTTCGAGGCCAAGCGCATTTTCTTCGCGGCGGCGCCGTGGACCTTCGGGCCTTGGCTCGGTGTCTGGCTGCAGGCAAACGTCGCGCATTGGGTGCCCTTCGCGATTTCCGCGGCGACCGCCTGCGCGCTGCTCGCAGCCTTCGGAAGCTCGCGCTTCGCGGTGGAGCGAGCGGCGCCGCAGCGCTCGGCCAATCCGCTCCGCTACGTGCCGCGCTTCTTCGCTCAGCCACGCCTCGTGTTGGCTTGGGTGCTCGCGGCGGGCCGGTCCTCCTGGTGGGGCATGTTCCAGGTCTATGCACCGATCTTTGCCGTCAAGAGCGGGCTCGATGCCGAGACCGGCGGCGCCATTGTCTCGATCGGCATTGGCACGATGTGGCTGGTGCCGCTCTGGGGCTGGGTCGGCCGCCGCTATGGCATCCGGAGCCTCTACGGCTTCGGCTATGCCGCGACCGGCGCCGTGTCGGTCTCGGCGGCAGTGCTGATGGGCGCGCCGGTGCTCGGCGCCGCGGTGCTGCTGCTGGCGGCTTTCGCGGCTGAGTCCATCGACGGCGGCGGCAACTCCCTCTACCTGCGCGCCGTCCATCCCTACGAGCGCGGTGAGATGACCGCGGTCTTCGCGAGCTATCGCGACGTGGCGCAGCTCGTGCCGCCGGGCGTGTTCTCGATCCTGCTCACCGCCTTCGATCTGCCGGCGGTGTTCGTGGCGGGCGGCGCCATGATGCTGGGCCTCGCGGGCCTCACCCGCTACATTCCCCGCCGGTTCTGACGTCTCAAGGAGCAGCCGAGCCGATGAGCGAGTTGAAGTCCCTGCTGGCGGAACTGGTGACCGCCAACCATATCCTCGCGCGCGAGGGCGTCGTCGACACCTTCGGCCACGTCAGCCTTCGGCATCCCAAACGCCCCGACCGTTACTTCATGTCGCGCTCGCGGGCGCCGGAGCAGGTGACGCTCGAGGACCTCATGGAGTTCGAGCTCGACGGCACGCCGGTCGACGCCCGCGGCCGAACGCCCTATGGCGAGCGCTTCATTCACGGCGCTCTCTTCGAGATGCGGCCGGACGTGCAATCGGTCATCCACAATCACTCTCAGACGGTGATCCCCTTCAGCGTGACGAAGACACCGCTGCGTCCGCTGAGTCACGTCGCCGCGGTGATGGGAAACGAGGCGCCCGTATGGGACATCCGCGACAAGTTCGGCGACACCGATCTGCTGGTCACCAACATGGAGCAGGGGCGCGACCTCGCGCGCACGGTGGGGAAGGGCGCGGCTGCGCTCATGCGCGGCCATGGCTGCGTCGTCGTGGGCGCCTCGATCCGCGTCTCCGTCTTTACCGCGGTCTATCTGCAGGTGAACGCGGGGCTGCAGATGGCCGCGTTGCGGCTCGGCGAGCCCCGCTACCTCTCGCCGGGCGAGGTCGAGCGCGGAGGACAGCGTCAATTGACCCCGCTCGCTCTCGACCGCGCCTGGGAGAATTGGTGCCTTCGCGCGGGCGTCGCGGGGCCACGCTAGGCGGGTCGGTCAACCGCCCGCGAAGTGCGGCTCCGGCAATCCCTGAACGCCGGCATCGATCGCGAAGAGGTTGCCGGCGCGGGGCTGCGCGGCGATCTCCTCCGCGGTCATGCGCATCGTGCCCGAGGTGACGTAGAGGGTGCGGAGATCGAGGCCGCCGAACATGCAGCTCGTGGGCCGGGCGATGGGCATGCGGATCATGCGCTCGATCTTCCCGTCGGGGTCGTAGCGCACCACGCGCCAGCCATTCCATTGCGCAACCCAGAGGAAGCCCTCGGCATCGACGGTCATGCCGTCGGGAAGACCGTGCTCCTCCGCGATACGCACGAGCACGCGGCGGTTCCGCACCGTGCCGGCGGCGAAATCGAAGTCGTAGGCGTAGACGATCCGCGGCTGGGAATCGATGAAGTACATGGTGCGGTTGTCGGGGCTCCAGCCGAGCCCGTTTGAGAGCTGGATGCCCTCGTCGAGCCGGTGCAGCGAGCCGTCGGGATCGAAGCGGAAGAGGCCGCCGATCGGCTTCACCCAATCCCGCGCCTTCGATCCCAGCCAGAAGCGTCCGGCGCGGTCGCAGCGGCCGTCGTTGAGATTGTCCTCGACGCCCTCGACCACTCGCGCGAGATGCTCGACGGCGCCGCTCTCGCAATCGAAATAAGCGAGGCTCGCCTCGAGGACCGCGAGCAGCCGATGGCTCCGCGTCAGCGCGATCGCGTGCACGGGCTCGGGCGCCTTGAATTCGCGGTTCGCGCCGGTCGCGGGATCGAAGCGGTTGACGGTGGGCTTGCGGACGTCGACCCAGTAGAGCGCGGCCTCCTCGCGATGCCAGACCGGGCTCTCGCCGAGGTCGGGCCGGAGCGCGAGAGCGGATCGGATCTCGGTCATCGCGGCTTGCTGAGGGTGCGCGCCACCGCGTTCTGCCAGCCCGCATAGAGCCGATCGCGCTCGTCCTGGGAAATCCGCGGCTCGAAGGCGCGATCGAGCGACCACTGCTGCGCGATGGCCTCGAGCGAGGGGTAGAGCCCTGCGGCGAGGCCCGCGAGCGCGGCGGCTCCGCGGACGGTCGTCTCGATGTGCCGGGGACGCTCGACCGGCAAGCCCAGGAGGTCGGCCAGACGCTGCATCAGCCAATCGTTCGCGACCATGCCGCCGTCGACGCGGAGGCTTCGGGGGTTGGCGCCGTCGGCGCGCATGGCGTCGAGGAGGTCGCGGGTCTGGAAGCAGCAGGCCTCGAGCGCGGCGCGCACGATCTCCGCGCGCCCGGCATCTCGCGTGAGGCCGAAGAGCGCGCCCCGCGCCTCGGCATCCCAATAAGGCGCGCCGAGACCCGTGAAGGCCGGCACCATATAGACACGCCGCGCGGGATCGGCGGCGCGCGCGAGGGCCTCGCTCTCCCGCGCGTCCTTGATGAGGCCGAGCCCGTCGCGGAGCCACTGGATCGCGGCGCCCGCGATGAAGATCGCGCCTTCGATCGCGTAGGTCGCCCGTCCGTCGAGGCGATAGGCAAGCGTGGTGAGGAGCCGGTTCTTCGACACCACGGGCCAGCCGCCGGTGTTCACGAGCGCGAAGCAGCCGGTGCCGTAAGTCGATTTGATCATGCCGGGCTCGAAGCAGGCCTGGCCCACCGTCGCCGCCTGCTGGTCGCCGGCGATGCCGAGCACGGGAATCTCCGCGCCGAAGAGGTCGGAGGTAGCGACGCCGAATTTGCCGGCGCTGTCTTTCACCTCCGGGAGCACGCCCCGGGGCACGCGGAAGAGGCGCAGCAGCTCCTCGTCCCAATCCTGGCGATGAAGGTCGAGCAGCAGCGTGCGCGAGGCGTTGGTCGCGTCGGTCGCGTGCGCGCGGCCGCCGGTGAGGCGCCACAGCAGGAAGCTGTCGATGGTCCCGAAGGCGAGCTCGCCGCGCTCGGCGCGCGCGCGTGCGTCGGGGACGCGGTCGAGGAGCCATTCGATCTTGGTCGCGGAGAAATAGGGATCGAGCACGAGGCCGGTCCTCGCTTGCACCATCGCGGCATGACCGGTGGTGCCGAGCTCCGCGCAGCGCTGGGCGGTGCGGCGGTCCTGCCAGACGATGGCGCGCGCAATGGGCTTCCCGGTCGCCCGCTCCCACAGCACCGTGGTCTCGCGCTGGTTCGTGATGCCGATCCCCGCGATTTCGCGGGCGCCGAGCCTCGCGGCGGCAAGCGCCTCGCGTCCGGTCGCGAGGGTCGCCTGCCAGATCTCCTCGGGATCGTGCTCGACCCAGCCGGGCCCGGGGTAATGCTGGCGCAGCTCCCGCTGCGCCTGGCCGCGGGCCTCGCCCGCGGCGTTGAAGACGACCGCGCGGGTGCTCGTCGTGCCCTGGTCGATCGCGAGGATGTGACGCGCGGGCACGGCGCGCTTTCAGCCGAAGCGGCCGAGCCGCACGGCGGTCTGGCCGCGGGTGAGGCGCTTCGAGGGCATGATGAGGACGCAGTCGTCGTAGGGCGTCCTGACCTCGCGCCCGCCGTCGCGGCCGATCATCGTGCCGGTCTTGGCGATCACCTCGAGGCCGCGGTAGTCCGCGGCGAACTCGAAGCGGTCGCTCTCGATGGTGACGGCGTGGGTCACGGTGACGACGCGCTGCTGCGCCGGCGGACGCATGCGCTGACGCTCCGCCTCCGCGGGCGACAGCACGCCGCTCGCGGCGAGGAAACGCCAGGTAATGTCGTGCGCGACGTCCACCGAGGCGCGCTCCCAATGCTGGCCGCACTCGATGAGGAGCGCAGTCTTCGCGGAATTGGGATCGCCGAAGCCGCCGTAGTCGCGCATGCGCCGCCCGGCAGAGTGACCGCGGTCGCGCACGATGAGGCGCGGCGCCGAGAGGCGATGCGCGAGCTCGAGCGAGCGGTCGAGCAAGCCCGCGAGCATCAGAGCCTGCGTCACGTGCTGCATCGAATGGATGTCGAGCAGGAGATCGACCGTGTCGATGAGCGGCCGCATCTCACGCGCGCGCTGGAGCTCCGCGCTCTTGCGGTGGCCGTCGAGGACGGCGGGGTCCCAGACGCGGTTGATGTCCTCGTCGACGAAGCGCGAGGCCGTGGGGTTGCGCGGGTCGAAGGTCTTGAACGCCGCGACGTTGGCGAAGCCCAGCGTGAGCTTGCCCGCCGCCGGCCGCACGCCCTCACGGAAGAGGCGATCCACCGCGATCGCGCCGCAGATCTCGTTCCCGTGGGTGAGCGCGTTCACGAGCACGTGCGGCCCGGGCTTGCCGCTGTCGAAGGTGGTGAAGTAGTCGGTTCCGGTATTGCCCTTGCGATAGGGCTCGATGTCCGGCGGCGCGATCTCGACGGGATAGGAATTATCGGCCACGGTGGAGGTTCTCCGCTGCTTCTGACGGGCTAGGCGGCGACGCGCTCGATCAGGCGGCGCAGGAACGCCTCGCACTGCCGGACCTGGTCGATGGCGATGAACTCGTTGGGGCGGTGCGCCTCGTCGATGGAGCCGGGGCCGCAGACGATGGTGGGTATCCCCGCCTCCTGGAAGAGGCCCGCCTCGGTGCCGAAACTCACCTTGCCGACGGTGTTGGCGCCCGAGAGCGCGCGCGCGAGCTCGGCCACCTCGGAATCGGGCGCCTCGGAGAGGCCCACGGTCGAGGTCAGGATCTCGAAGGAGATGCCGGCATCGGGGCTCACCTTCTGCATCTCCGGCAGGAGACCGGCCGCGAAGCGCTGCACCTCCTCGAGGAGCGGCTCCGGCGGATCGCCGGGCAGCGTGCGGAACTCGAAGACGAACTCGCAATCCTTGGGCACGATGTTGAGCGCGGTGCCGCCGCGGACGGTGCCGGTGTGGATCGTCGTGTAGGGCGGGGAGAATTGCAGGTCGAAGGGACCGTGGTCGCGGCGCCGCCGCGCCATGCCCTTGAGATAGGCGATGATCTCCGCCGCGGCCTCGACCGCGTTGACGCCGAGATGGGTGAGGGCGGAGTGGCTCTCGCGTCCGCGCACGGTGCAGCGCAAGCTGATCTTGCCCTTGTGCGCGATCACCGGCTGCATCAGCGTGGGCTCGCCGACGATGCAGAGCTTGGGCCGCACCGGACGGCGCGCGATCTCCGCGATCATGCCACGCACGCCGACGCAGCCGATCTCCTCGTCGTAGGAGAGCGCCAGATGGATCGGCATCTCGAGCTCGCGCGCGAGGAAGTCCGGCACCAGCGCCAGCGCCACCGCGACGAAGCTCTTCATGTCGGAGGTGCCGCGCCCGTAAAGCTTGCCCTCGCGCTCGACGATCTCGAAGGGATCGCTCGACCAGTCCTGGCCGTCGACGGGCACCACGTCCGTGTGTCCCGAGAGCATGACGCCGCCGCGATCCTTGGGGCCGAGCGTCGCGAAGAGGTTGGCCTTGCGCTTCTCGGCGTCGAAGAAGAGCTCGCTCTCGACGCCGAATTCCGCGAGATAGCCGCGCACGAAATCGATGAGCGCGAGGTTCGAATCCCGGCTCGTGGTGTCGAAGCCCACGAGCTTGCGGATCATCTCGATGCTGGTGAAGCGCGGTCCGGTCACGCCGGGGAGCCTTCCCTGTGTGGAGCGGCAGAGGCCGTCAGACTTAGCCGGAAAGAGCGCCCCCGCCAAGGGTGAAAGGCGCCGAGGCCGCGCCGGCACGGTTGCATCGCCGCGGCCTTTTGGTCAGAATCCGCGGGGGAGCGGAACCAGAATACCGGCGGCAGTCCCCGAGGGAGGCTTCGATGGTGCGGCGTCTGCTCTACGTGCTCGCTGCGCTTTGCGCCGCGGTCTCGGTGCCGGTGACCAAGGCGCAGGAGCTGCGCATCGCGCTCCAGGCCGAGCCCACCTCGATCGATCCGCTCTACCACACGCTCGGCCCCAACAATCAGATCGCGCGGCACATCTTCAGCCAGCTCGTGCATCAGGATCCGAAGCAGCGGCTCATCCCCGGCCTCGCGCTCTCCTGGAAGCCGATCGACGACGGCGTCTGGGAATTCAAGCTGCGCCCCGGCGTCAAATTCCAGGACGGCGCGCCGCTCACGCCCGAGGACGTCGTGTTCTCGATCGATCGCGCGCCCAAGGTGCCG
>DATKNV010000123.1:0-39885 GCA_035541215.1 Allostellaceae bacterium
TGCGAGAAATACCGAACTCCCGGCAGAGATGGCTCATCTGCTCGCCTTCCAACAGGCGAGCCACGAACCGAAGGCGCTCGTCCATCACCGAACTCTCTTTCCACGGCATCGACACTTTCCCCCCGCAATTGCGGGGGGAAAGTGTTACCCATGTGTCCGGTACGAACTGTCACCTATGTGTCGGGCCGCTCACCGAACTGCGAAACCGATCCGATGCCGCCGCTCCCTCCGGGAGAGACGTTCACTGCGGTTCGGGCAGCACGCTTACCGCAACACCACCACGTCCGCCGCCCTCCAGCCAAGGCGAACCGAGGCGCCGGGGGTCAATGCCAAGCGGGCCTCGGTCGTGAGACGTTTTGCCGTAAGAATCACTCCATCGTGCAGGCGCACGCGGAAATTCGTGACGCCCCCAACGAATATCATTTCCTCAAGGACCCCTTCGGCGATGCACGGTGCGACATTATTCGGGCCGAGCAGGGCAATATTTTCCGGGCGGATCACCAGTTTGCAGCGGTCGCCGCGTGCAAGGCCGACAGAGGTCAGCCCCGACATCGTGACACCGCCTGCAGTGCGGACAGTGAGCGACTCCGATGCCACGGCAACGCACTCGCCGTCGAGCAGGTTGGATTCACCGAGGAAATCCGCCGCGAAGACAGTTGCAGGCCGGAAATAAAGATCGCTGGCCGTGCCGAGCTGCTCGATGCGGCCGTCGTGCATTAGGCAGATTCGATCCGACATCACCAACGCCTCCTCCTGGTCGTGCGTGACGTAGACGATCGTCATGCCCAGAAGCGTATGCAGGCGCTTGATTTCGAGCTGCATCTGCTGGCGCAGTTTTTTGTCGAGCGCTCCAAGGGGCTCGTCCATGAGCACCAGGCTCGGGTCGTAAACCAAGCATCTCGCGATCGCGATGCGCTGTTGCTGGCCGCCGGAAAGCTCTTTCGGCTTCCGTCCCGTGACCTCCGGAAGGCGCACGAGATCGAGGACCTCCGCGACCTTACGACGGATTTCCCGCTCGGGAAGCCTGCGCACGCGCAGCGGAAAGGCGATGTTCTCGCCGACCGTCATGTGCGGGAAGAGTGCATAATTCTGGAATACCATGCCGAGACCACGCGCCATGGGCGGCGTGCCCGTAACGTCACGGCCGTCGATCCAGACACGCCCGGTCGTAACCTCGACGGTGCCGGCTATGAGATTGAGGAGCGTTGTCTTGCCCGAGCCGCTGGGGCCGAGCAAAGTCAGAAACTCTCCCTCGACGATGTCGAGATTGATGTCAGTTAGCGCCGTGACCGGCCCGTAGCGACGACCCACTCCCTCGAGGCGAACCATTGTTTGCGGCATGTCAGCGGCCGCGCCGCAGCAAAGCTACGGCGAGGCAGATTCCAAGGGAAAGCAGTGTCAGCAAAGTGGAGACCGCCGCCAGGACTGGCGAAATTTCCCAATGAATGGCGCTATACATCTTCACTGGCAGGGTTTGGGTGCGAACTCCGGCGATAAAATAGGAAATGACGACCTCGTCGAAGGAGATCAGGAAGGCGAAGAGCGTCGCCGCGAGGACGGACGGCGCCAGCAAGGGAAGCGTAATGCGACGTATTATGAGAAAGCGCCTTGCGCCCATGACTGCAGCGGCTATCTCGAGCCGTTGATCGACGTGCCGCAGCCCTGCCATGGACGTGACGATGACGAATGGGACGGCGACGACAGTATGGCTGATGATGAGGCCGACGGTAGTGCCGGAGACATGACCGGCGCCGAGGTAAAGATAGAGGCCGAGCGCCAGAACGATTGCCGGGACAAAGGCAGGGCTCAACAGGAACATGGTGATGAGGCGCTTTGCTAGAAATTCGGCGCGGCTCAAACCATAGGCCGCACTGACGCCGAGCAGCAGCGAGAGCGCGGCCGTGCCGAGCGCTACCTCGAGGCTCTCCGCCGTTGCTGCCATCCAATTCGATTCGAGGAGATACTTTTCGTAGAGGTAGAGCGAGAAAGAGCGCGGCGGGAAAATCAGCTCGTCCGAATTGCCAAACGACATCGGGATGATGATCACGCTGGGCAGCGCCAAGAACACGTACCCGCTCCACGCGGCGGCACAGGCGGCGATGCTGAGCGGGGACCGTTTGCGACGCGCCATGGCGGCCTCAGATCTCACGACCGAGAAGCTGACCAGGCCTTATGCGAGAGAGCAGCACCGCGAAGATCCCCGTCACGACGATCAAGCAGGCCGCCAATGCGGATGCCGCTCCCCAGTCGAGGGTCTCTCGAACATGAAAATCGACGAGGTTCGAAATCATCAAATCGGCCCGGCCGCCCAACAAGGCCGGAGTCACGAACATGCCCATCGACAGAATCATCGAGAGAAGTGCGCTCGCCAGGACACCGGGCATGCTCAGGGGCAGGGTTATCGCGAGGAAAATTCGCCAACGACCGGCGCCCATGATCTCCGCTGCACGGCGTAGATCCGGATCCTGCGCAAGAAGGCTCGCGAGAATGCTAAAGACGGCAAATGGAACGAGGTAGTGGGTCATCCCTATCAGCACCGCGGGCCGATTGAACAATAGCTTAATCCGGGCGCCGTCGCCGAAGAGCGCCGTCACGATCTGATTGAGCGCGCCGTCCTGACCCAGGAGCACGGTGAAGGCGAAACTCTTCACGAGGATACTTGTCCAAAAAGGTAATAGCACGAGGATCAGCAGGAGCGCTCGGCGGCGTGGCGGCTGACGGGCGAGATGATAGGCGATGGGATAGGCTACCAGCACTGTCGCTAGGGTCGAGAAGGCGCTGATCTGCAAAGTGTTCCAGAGCACGATCGCATAAAGCGGGCGCGAGACCAGCTCGGCATAGTGTGCGAGCGTGAGAGCGTTCCCTCCCACGCTCGTGTAGAGCACCATGAGCAGGGGCAGCAGGAACGCGCCAGCCATGAACAGCGCCGCAGGCACGACGAATACGACGGGATTGTCCCGCCGCCTCGGAGTCGTCGTCGAACCTTTCAGGTGATAAGCCATTCCTTGAATCGCTTATTCACCGCAACAAAGTTGTCGGCCCACCAAGTGATGTTGGTGATGGCAGTCTTGGGATCGTCGAGTTTCGGCTGCTGCGCGAGGGTCTCCGGCGTGAGCAATTTCATTGCGGAGCGCTTGATCGGGCTGTAGCCGAGAATGTTACAGAATTGCGCTTGCCGCTCGGGTTTTGCGAAATAGCTAGCCAGCTTCATCGCGGCGGCTTTGTTGCGCGAGCCCTTGGCAACACAGGTGTAGGCGGGCGTCACGATGTTGGCCTCGTAGACATAGGCGATAGAAACGCCCTGCTTGCGCGCCGCCTGCACCCGTCCGCTATAAGTGAAGACGAAATCAATCTCGTTGCTCTGCAGCAGCGAGATTGTCTGAGGCGTCTCCGGGATCCATTTCGCGACGTAGGGCTTGATGCGGTCGAGGGAGCGGAAGGCGCGGTCGACGTCGAGCGGATAGAGCTCCTTTGCGGGAACGCCGTCGGCCATGAGCGCCAATTCCAGGTTTTCGTCCGGCCGCGAGCGGAGACCGCGGCGGCCCGGAAAAGCTTTCACGTCCCAAAATTGTACCCAATCCGTGGGGTGCTTGCCGTCCGGGTGCCGTGCTGGATCGTATGCGATGCCACCACCGTAGACATAGAATGGAAAACTTGCTTCCTCCTTCGGCACGAACATATCGGTGCCGTCCACGACCGAGTAGTCGATCTTCTCGAGCACGCCCTCACGATCCGCCGCGATCGCTTGAGAGCCAATGAAGTCGATGACGTCCCACTCGACATTGCCCGTCATTACCTGCGCTTTGAGCTTGGCGATGTCGGGTCCGCTTGCGGCCACTACTTTGACCCCAGTGTCGGCCTCGAAAGGCTTCAGAAATGAGATGACCTCGGCGTCCTCGGTCGCGCCGCCATAGGATACATAGACGAGAGAATCCGCCGCGTCCGCCTGCCGCGGCGCAAGAAGCGTCGGCGCTGCAATCGCACCGGCGCCGAGGAGGGCGCTGTTTCGAAGAAAACCGCGTCGTGAGATGCCGCTCAACGGTGTCCATCTCTTCCGGCCTGCCATCGTCTGCCTCCTGTTGCGCCGCCATCCCATTCCGCGTCCGGTGGCGGCTAGTGCGGACGCAGACCGATCGGCTATGTCGCGTGTCGCCGGTTCTTACGGCCTCATCCGCCGCTGAACTTCGCATCGCGCCAGGCGAGAGCCGCTTTCAGGCCCTTCTCCCGGCGGAGGCGATTGAATTCGGCGCGTTCTGGCCCGCCTGCGCTTTCGATGAGGACGTCGGTGTCGACGCCCGCGAGAAGCGCTTGCCGCATTCCCGCGATCTCGTAGCTGCGATTGATGGCCCGCTTCGTCAATTGGACGGAGCTCGGCGCCGCTGCGGCGATGTCGCGCGCGATCTGCAGTGCCTTGTCGAGCTCGCTCCCCAAGGGTACGACATGATTAACAATGCCCATTGCGAGTGCCCGCTGAGCGTCGACCTGATCGCTTCCAGTCAGCAGCATTTCCTTGGCGAACTTCGGCGCCGTCATCCAAGGCAATAGCAACGCGATGATTCCGGATCCGAACCGCGGCTCAGGCTCACCGAAGCGAGTGCCCTCGGCGGCAACGGTAACGTCGCAGGAAAGGGCCATCTCGAAGCCGCCGGCGAGCGCAAACCCGTGCACTGCCGCGATCGTTGGCTTGGGGCAATCCCAGAATTGAATCAGAAAGTCGAAGTCGGCGCCGAGGATCTCGCGCCATTGCTCGACGTTCGTGACCGTTCGCTGCGCCGACTCCTTCATGTCGAAACCGGCCGAGAAGGCGCGGCCGCGACCGTGCAGAACGATGGTTAAAACTTGCGGGTCCGCAATGAAGCCCGCCATTGCTGCCGTCACTTCCGCCATGAGCTTGCGATTGATGGCATTGAGCACTTGCGGGCGGTTCAGCGAGAGAATGGCGACGCGGCCGTCGATCTTGGTCTCGATGGTATCGTAGGTCTGTGCCACGGGCGATGTCCTGATTTGTTATGAGTTGCGGCGTGGAAGAAAAAGCATGTCGACGGCGACCGCGCCTGACGGACCCGCGATAACGGGATTGAGGTCGATCGCCGAAAAGAAGGGTCCGATCGTGGCGCAGAGCATGCTGAACCGCTCGATCAATTCTGTCAGCGCAACAAGGTCGGCTCGCGGCCGGCCCCTATAGCCCTCGACGAGCCTGTATCCCCTAAGGCGCTCCAAAAAGCGATGCGCCTTTTCCGAATCGACCGGCGGCTGAAACGTCACGACATCGGCGAGGATCTCCGTGAGAATTCCGCCGAGGCCCATCGTCACCATAGGACCGAATTGCGGATCGTTGGTCATTCCCAGCAGCACCTCGGCACCGGGTGCCGCCTGCGCCTGCACCTGCACCCGTGGACCGCAGGCGGCGGCGATACGGCCATAGGCTTGGGCGACCGCCGCGCGATCGCCAAGACCGGTAACGACGCCTCCGACCTCGGTCTTGTGCAGAATCTCCGGCGTCGCGGTTTTCAGTACCACAGGGAACCCCAGGCGCACTGCAGCCTCGACGGCGTCATCGGCGGTTGCGGCAAAGGCACTCCGCGCAATGGGAATTCCGAAGAGCTCGAGGAGCCGCATCGCATCCGAAGGCGCCAACGCGCGTCCGGCTTCTACGGTTTCCGCGAGTTCTCTTGCCAGCTCCAATCCGGCACTCGCGGGCTGGTGTGACGTTTCCCGGCGCGGCGCCTCGCGCCGACGATGCCAATCGATGAGGTTCCGCATCGCCGTCAGCGCGGTCTGGGTCCCCATCAGGACAGGCACACCGAGCGCGCGCAGCCTTGCTGCCTCCTCCCTGCTGACGGAGCTGTGCAAGTTGCCAAAGACTAGTGCGGGCTTCTGTGTTGCGAGAAAAGTCCGCTCGATCGTCGTGGAGGAGGCGCGCGCGTAAGGGCGGCCGTGCACCAGATTGGTAGCGAGCGCAACGACGGCAACGCCGGGATCGTCGGCAAGCGCGAGGAGACATTCCTCCATCAGCATTCGGCCGTCGCCGTAGGAGTCGACGGGGTTTTGCGGCTCCATTCCGGGATCGAGGATGCCCACGAGCCGTTCCCTTGTGGCAGGGCCGACCTCGGCCAGTGGCGCACCGATGTCGGCCGCGACGTCGACAATTAGCTCGCGCTCGCCGCCGGAGTCCGTGACAATGCCGATGGCACCAGCGCCCGGCCGACGAGGCGACTTCAGCAGCTCCACGGTATCCGTGAGCTCATCAGGCGTATTGACGCGGATCACGTTGTGCCGTTCGAAGATCGCGCCATAGGCGGCGTCCGACCCCGCAAGAGCGCCGCTATGGGCGAGCGCGAAGCGCCGGCCTCTCTCGCTGCGACCGAGCTTCAGCACCACCATCGGAATTGCTTGTCGATCCGCTCTCTCGATGGCCGCAATGAATCGATCAGGCGTGCGCACGGTCTCCATGAGACACGCGATCACCCGCGTCTCCGGCTGGTCCAGCAGGAACTCGATGTAGTCCGCCATCGTCGTCGCGATCTCCTGCCCGGCGGAGACCGCGTAGTTGAAGACCAAGTCACGCTGATTGCCGATCAGGCCAGACCACGTCGACCCGCTGTGCGACACGAGACCTATCGTACCCTGCGCCTCGGGCAGTGGAGGCGGGTTGCCGGACATCTTGATCCCATCGATGGAATTGAAGAAACCCATGCAATTGTTGCCGCAGACCGCCATCCCGGCGCTGCGGGCTATCGCGGCCAAGCGTTCGATCCGCGATGGGCCATCGCGCCGGGCTGGCTCGTAAGCGCGGCCAAAGATGACGCCGGCGCGCGCGCCCGCATCCGCGGCATCGGCAAGCGCCGCCTCCACGAGATCGTCGGAAACAGCGAATGCGACGCAGTCCACTGCCTCCGGCAGTGCCCCGAGATGGGGATAGCAGGGGTGTCCGCCAATCTGCTCGTAACGGGGATTGATGGGATAGATCTTGCCCCGATAACGACCGCTGGTGATGGAATTGAGCAGCCGCAGTCCGAAAGAGCCTTCGCGCGTCGATGCGCCGATGATCGCGATCGAGCGCGGCCGCAGTAACGCCTCGAGCGAAGTCTTACGCTCGTGCGCAGTGACACCGACCCCGACATCAACCGCGCGCATAGGCTGGCAGGTCATGAACTGGCTCCGCCGAAGCTTTGACCGTTGCTGCAAAGTTCGTGCGTTCCGCGACACGCGCACTCGTCCGCGTCGAAGACAGGCTAACCTCGACGCCGAAGCTTCCGCAATATGCGCAGCGCAAGCGTGGAAGGGATCGGGATATTCCCGCTTGTGTGGACATTGGTGAGTCACGGCCGGCCGCTCGAGGCCGGTTGGACACTCTCAGACTGCGCTGGAAAGCTTGCTGTATTCGGTCAATTAGCGGCTGGCCAGCGGCTCGGCGGCTTCAGCCCCAGCCGCTCGCTCATTCGCATCACCGAAGCGCGAGCCTCCGCGAAAACGGCAGCCTCGTCCACGAGCGTCGAACGGCCATTCCGCAACACGATCTGGCCGTTCACGAGGACGGTGTCGGCGGTAGGGCCGTGGCCCACGCAGATGAGCTGGTGCGCGGGATCGATTCCGGGTGAGAGCTCGGCAAGCGTGCTCGCGCGCAAGACGATATCCGCGCGCTTGCCCGGCTCGAGACTGCCGATCATCGAGCCGAGGCCCGCCGCGCGTGCCCCGCCCAGCGTCTGCATCTCGATCACGTCCTCCGAGACCATCGCATCGCCCGCCTCTGCCGCGAGGTGAAGCGCGAGAAATCCGGAATCGCCGCCGGAGCTCTGGCGTGCGGAGTCTGTGCCGAGTGCCACGGGAATGCCATGGCGCTTCATTTCGGGGATACGGGTCCGCTCGCGCATTGGAGTGCCTCGAGACATGTAAGCCAGCGGGCACCAGACGATCGAAAGACCGGAAGATCGGATCGGCTCTACTTCCTGATCGCGGATCAAATTCATATGCACGAAGGTCGTATTGGGCCCGATCACGCCGATCTCCGCGAGGTGCAGAAATCGGGGCTTTCGCCAGTGCCTCTCCATGGCGGCGGCGAGATCGAGATCGAACCCGATGTGGCTGTTGAGGATCACGCCCTCGCGGTCTGCGAGCGATTTTGCGGCGCGATAAAGCTCGTCCGAGGCGGTTCCTTCTCCGTATAGCGCGACATGACCGTGCAGAATCCCGTCACGATCGCGATTGCGAAACAGCTGCCCGCCCAGCAGCTTGAGACAGCGGTCGCGGTCGGGAGGCACGCGGGCTGCGAGCTTATCGCCGCGCAGACCAGGGATCGTATCCATCAGCGACATGTCATCCCAAAGGTAGGGATCGGCGAGCGAGCAGCGTACGCCCGCCGCTTGCGTTGCGGCCGCGACCGCATCCGGCTCGAAAGCGCTGCCGGGCTCGACAAAGGTCGTGATGCCATGGCGCAGCATCTCGATGCAGGCAAGGCCGGCGGCGGCCTGCTCGTCCTCGGGGCCCAGCGCAGCCTTCCAGTCCGCATAGCTGGGGCCGGCGTTCCCGCCCTTGCTGGCATCGCCCCGAAAGAACCCGCGGCAGGTCTGCGCGTTCACGTGCAGATGCGCGTCGATGAAGCCGGGGTGCACGACGGCGCCTTGCGCGTCGAGTACGCGCGCCGCACGCCAATCTCGCAGAATCTGCGCTTCCGGACCGACCGCTACGATGGTGTGACCGCGCACCGCGATCGCTCCCGCGGGATAAGTCGTGCGCTGCGCGTTCACCGTCAAGACGAAGCCGTTGCGAATGAGGATGTCGCAGGTTTGAGGAGCGGTTACGGGCATCTCGCTTTCTCCTTTTTTCAGCCCGGGCTGCCGGCGGGAGCATTCCGCTGCCAGCGCTCCAGGATCCGCATGTCGATCTCGACACCCAAGCCAGGCGCTTCCGGCGGATACGAGAATCCGTTCTCGATCTTGAGTGGCTGCGTCAGCAGGTCCTCCTCGTGATAGAGAACGCCGCAGGTATCGCTGTCGGGGCCCAGGTTGGTCATGGCAACACCGAGATGGATCTGCGCCGCGGTGCCGATCCCGAATTCGGGCATGCTGCCGATCATGCAGGGAATGCCCGCGGCCTCGCACATCGCGAAGATGCGGGCGGCGTTGAGCAGACCGCCCGCCTCGGTCACGTAGACATTCGCGATATCGGCGGCGTTGCGGCGGATGACTTCCATGGCGCTACGGGGATTGCGGATGCTCTCGTCGGCCATCAGGGGCACGCCGATCTCGCGCCGCACTTCGGCCATGCCGTCGAGATCCTGCGCGGGCAACGGCTGCTCCACCAGCTCGAGATTCCATTCCTCCATCGCACGGATCATGCGGATCGCGTGTTTCGCGTTCGGCCACCCCATGTTGCCGTCGACGCGCAGCTTGACGTCGGGTCCGATCGCTTCGCGCACGAGGCGAACGGCGGCGATGTCCGTCACGGCCTCGTTGCCGACCTTGACCTTGACGGTCCTGTGGCCCGCACGCACCCGCTCGCGCGCGAATTCGGCCATTTGCGCGGGCTCCCCGAAGGGCACGGAATAGCTGAGCGGGATGCGATCCCGCACTTTCCCTCCGAGAAGGTTGTAGACCGGCGTCTTCAGCGCCTTCCCGACGATGTCCCAGAGCGCCATCTCGATGCCGGCCTTCGCTTCCTCCACCCCGTCGAGCGCCCGGTCCATCTTTTGAGCGAGGTAGGCGATCCGGAATGGGTCCTCACCGAGGACGGCAGGCACCAGCGCGTGCTCGAGATCGTGCCTCAAGAGCGCGCCGCGGCGCTTGAATACGCTGGAGACCTCGCCGAGGCCGGTGATGCCGGCGTCGGTATCCACGAACACGATGGTGTAGTCGGAGACCGCTGCCGGGCCGAGCGCCGTTCGAGTGATGCCGCCATACGCGCGACGGCGGGGACACCAGACCGGAACGGTCCGCACCTGTGTGATCTTCATCGGCACGGCTCTCCCCCGAAGCATCCGTTGACCAAGTGTTCAGAACTCTCTATGAGTTCAAGAGGGTTGTCCAGGGGGCGCGATGAACAAGACTTGGCCGAAGCCGATCGTCCAGAGCCTGCCGGATCAAGTGGCGCAGACGATTCTTCAGCGCATCGCAACCGGCGAGCTCCGGCCGGGGAATCGCCTCCCGGCACAGCGCGAGCTTGCGGAGTCCATGGGTGTCGGACTTTCCGTGATCCGCGAGGCGGTGCAGCGCCTCGAGGCTCTCAATGTCGTCGAGGCGAGCCACGGAAGCGGCACGGTCATTCGCCCCTTCCGCTGGATGCCCTTGATCTACGATCCGACGCTGTTCGTCCTGGCGATGCAGCGCATCGGGGTGCGGGACCTCTGGGAGACGCGCCGCCTTTTGGAGGGACAGGTGACGCGGCTTGCGGTCGAGCGTGCGACGCCTGTCAATCTCAAGCAGATGCGCGACGTCCTCGAGCGCGCAGACCCGCTGCCGAAGGATTACGAAGCGAGCCAGGTGCTCAATCGCGAGTTCCATCTGGCGCTCGCACGATCGACCCAGAACGCGGTGCTGGAGGACCTGGTGGCGCCGCTGCTCGAGATTCACACCGACGGCGTAGCCCACCGCTTCACCCGGGAGCATTGCCGCCTGACATGGCAGGCGCATCAGGCCATCTACGACGCCGTCGCCGCGCGCGACAGCGCGGCGGCCGAAAGCGCGATCGCCGCTCACTTCGAAGTGGGTCCGATCGCGCTCGCCGAGGTCGAGGCGCGCACGCGGGAGATCGCCGCGTCACGACGAAGGAAGCGGGCGCGCACATGAGTGCGGTCTCCAGCCCTATCGGCAGATCCCCCTGAGGCGCGAGGAGGCCCGATGCTCCGCTTCGACACGGTCATCGGCGATCTCCCGCTGCTCCTCCTCGGGGTGCCGCTCACGCTCGGCATCACCGCCGCGGCCTTCCTCGCGGGAACCGTCGCAGCGCTACCCATTGCCGTCGCGCGAATCCTGAGCCCCGGATTCCTGGGCCCGATCGCACGCGCCTGGGTCGAGTTCTTCCGCACCACGCCGCCGTTAATGCACGTGGCTTGGGCCTATTACGCGCTCCCCGTCATCGCGGACATCCGGATCGGTCCATTTACGGTCGTCGCCGGAGCGCTCGCCTGCAGCACCAGTGCGGTGATGAGCGAGATCTTCCGCGGCGGCATCCTTGCGGTGCCGCGGGGGCAATGGGATGCAAGCCAGGTATTGGGGCTCGCCTGGTGGCAAAGGCTCTGGTGGGTCGTGTTGCCGCAGACGCTGCGCGTGATCCTCGCGCCCACCTGCAATGCCCTCGTGGGCCTGCTGAAGCAATCGTCGCTCGCGGCGGTGATCGCCGTTCCCGAGATCATGAACCGCGGCATGATCCTCGCTTCGCAGACCTTCCGGCCGATCGAGGTTCTGACGCTGGTGGCGCTGATCTATTTCGGGCTGACATGGCCGCTCGTCCTATTTGCGAGCGCGCTCGAGCGGCGCACCGGCCTGGCATTCCGGGGCGACTAGACGTGAGCAAGAGACGCATAAGCCTAAATTCACCGCGGGCTCTACCCGCACCACAGGGAGTGATTGTCATGCGCAAGCTGTTTTTCCTTGCCGTCGCGTTGGCGGCCTTGCTGGGCTCGACGATTGCGGCTCCGGTCAAGGCTCAAAGCGTGCTCGATGCCATCAAGCAGCGCGGAGAGCTTCGGGTCGCCGGCGTTCTATACCGGCCGTTGATCTCGCCGCGTCCCAATGGCGAATACGTCGGCGCCGACGTCGAGGTCATGAAGCTCATGGCTGCCGATCTCGGAGTGAAGCTCAACATCATCAACTCCGAATGGGCGACCGCGGTCGCGGGGATCGCGGCCGACAAATGGGACATCGTGCCGGCGCTCTGCATCACGGATAAGCGCAAGGAGGTCGTGGACTTCAGCGAAAGCTACATCACGATCGCGCCGGTCTTCGTGGCATTGAAGGGCAACCCGAAGGGTCTCACCACGGTCGAGGCCTTCAACCGGCCGGAAGTGGTGTTTGCGGTTCCCTCGGGCTCCTGGTCGGAATCGGTCGCGAAGGAAGGCGCGCCGAAAGCGACGCTGAAAGAGTTCGGGCAATCCACCTCCTCGGACCTCATTCAGGAGGTCGTGGCCGGCCGCGCGGACGCGGTCGTCATGGACACGCCCATCCAGATAACGATGGCGCTTGCGTCCTACGGCGACAAGCTCGCGGTGATCCCCGGCGTCGACAAGCCCTTGGACATCAAGGCTTGCCACGTTGGCTATGCCTATAAGAAAGGCGACGAGAAGATGCGCGACTACGTCGACGGATTCATGAAGAAGATCCGCGAGTCCGGGAAGTTGCAGTCGATCATCAAGCAGTACATGACGCCCGAGCAGATCAAGGCCGCGGGCTGAACACCGCGAGAGGGGCGCGGCCGTGTTCAAGCTCGACTCGATCCTGGGATACGCCCCCGACTATCTCGCGGGTGTGCTGCTCACGATCGAGCTCGGTCTCGTCAGCACGGGCCTGGGAGTCGTGCTCGGACTCGTGCTGGCGCTCGCGCGCCGCTCGCGGTTCCGCGTTCTGAGCTGGCCCACTTACGCATACATCGAATTCTTTCGGACCACGCCGCCGCTGGTCCAGATCGTCTGGCTCTATTATGGGCTTCCCCTCCTGTTCGGCTTCGACCTCGGCGCCTTCGGTGCCGCGGCCGTGGCGCTCGGATTGAACATCGCGGCCTTTCTCGGCGAGATCTTCCGGGCCGGCATCGCGGGGGTGGACCGCACCCAGTGGCAGGCGGCGCGCGTGCTCGGCCTCGGCTATGTGGACACCCTGCGCTTCGTGATCCTGCCGCAAGCGATACGAAACGTCCTCCCGCCGATCGGGACGACGATCATCTATCTGATAAAGGACACGGCGCTTGCCTCGGCGATCGGCGCTCCGGAACTTCTCCGCGTCGGCCAGCTCGTCTCCAACGAGACGTTCCGACCGGCCGAGGCGCTGACCATTGTCGCCATCGCCTACTTCCTTCTTACCTATCCGGTCGCGCTCGGGTTCACGGCCCTCGAGCGGCGCCTCTCGGTTGCGCGCGCATAGGAAGTGCCGGAGATGGCCGAGCCGCTCATCGTGGTATCCGACCTTGTGAAGCGCTATGGCCCGGATACCGTTCTCGACCGCGTCAGTGTGACGGTGGCGACCGGGCAAGTCATGGTCGTCATCGGCCCTAGCGGCTCCGGCAAGAGCACGCTCCTGCGCTGCCTTGCCCGGCTCGAGCCGATACAGGGCGGCCGCATCTACATCGGCGGCGCGCTCGCCGCGATCGGCAGCGAGGAGCCGCGTGGAGAGTCGGACGGTACGGGGACGGCGGATTTGCGCCACGACGTCGGCATGGTTTTCCAGAGCTACAACCTGTTCCCGCATCTCTCGGTCCTCGACAACATCACGCTGGCGCCCCGGCGCGTGCTCGGCATGCCCCGGGAGGAGGCGAACGCCCTCGCCATGGATCTCCTGAAGCGCGTGGGCCTCGAGGACAAGCGCGACGTCTATCCCGCGCGGCTTTCCGGTGGCCAACAGCAGCGCGCGGCAATCGCGCGCGCCCTGGCGATGCGGCCGCGCATCATGCTCTTCGACGAGGTCACGTCGGCGTTGGACCCGGAGCTCGTTGGCGAGGTGCTGAAGACCATGCGCGCGCTTGCGGAGCAGGGGATGACGATGCTGGTCGTCACTCATGAGATGGGCTTCGCGCGCGACGTTGCCGACGAGGTGATCTTCATGGACAGGGGAGCAATCGTCGAGCACTCCTCTCCCGACCGGATTTTTGACAAGCCTGCCGAGCCGCGCACCCGAGCCTTCCTAGAGCGATTGCTCGAGCGCGAGGGCGGGAAAAGGAGGTCCTCATGAGCGAAGTCGAATGGTGGCGCCTGAAGGCGGCCGAGATCAACGCGCTTGCCGCCCGCGACGCGGTCGTGATCGTGCCGGTCGGCTCGACCGAGCAGCACGGTCCTCATCTCCCCACGCAAGTCGACTCCCTGCTCGTGCGCGAGATCGCGCTCCGCGCGGCGCGGCAGGCATCGAGCGCGATCCCCATCGTGGTGGCGCCCACCGTCTGGAGCGGTCTCGCCGAGCACCACATGAGTCTCGGCGGAACCATCTCGCTGGACTTCGGAACCTTTCTTGCCTTGCTCCGGTGCGTCTGCCGGTCTCTCCAGCGCCAGGGCTTCCGGCGGATCCTGCTGCTCAACGGCCACGGCGGCAATATTGCGGCCCTGACAGTCGTGGTGAACGAGCTCGCCGTCGAGCTCGATGTTCCTCTTGCGACGACGTCCTATTGGCCGTTGGCGAGCGAGGCGTTCGCGCGGATTCTCGAGCGCCAGAAGACCGTGCGCCACGCCTGCGAGGCCGAGACCTCGATGCTGCTCGCGTTGGCGCCCGACCTCGTTGACATGACCAAAGCCGGCGCGGCGGTGGGGCCCACGAGCCGGGAGCTCGCGGAGGTCGTTGGCACCGAGGCGGTCCATCGCTGGAGATCGTTCAAGGCACGCACGGCCCATGGCGCCATCGGCGACCCCCGCACCGCAAGCGCCGAAAAAGGAGAGCGCTTGCTCGATGCCGCCGCCGATGCGGTGTCGCGGGTCGTCGTGAACGGCGACTTCTGGGCGTTGCCGTCATAACCAGGTGAGCCAAGCCGCGGAATACCGGTCCGCGCGCGGCGCCTATTCCTGATTGAGCAGCGGCTCGACGATGAGATCGCCGGTCTTGAAGCGGCGCGGCGTCAATTGGGTCAATACGGGATCGTTGGTGTCGTTCTCCAGAATGAGCGCGGACATGATCCGGCCCACCGCAGGGGAGGTCATCAGGCCGCGGAAGGAGGAGACGGCGACGTAGAGCCCCTCGATCTCGGTCTCGCCGAGAATCGGCTGCATGTCCGGCGTGAGGCTGGACACGCCGCCCCAGGTCCTGAGCACGGGGACGTCAGCGACGCCCGGCAGCAGATCGATGATCTTTTGCGATGCGAAGGCGAGGAAATCCGGCGTCGAGGCGATCTCCTTGCCTTCGCGCGCACGCGAGACGACGAAGACGATGGAGCCGCGGTTCACCTGATTGACCGAGATGTGATGCTCGAGCGAGATCAGGATCGGCTTCACGCGGGGCGTGCAGGGTACCGTGACGATCGCCTCCTTGGGCAAGCTCTTTACGGGCAAATTGAGCCCGAGCGAGGCCAGAAGCTCTGGCACCGCCCAGTCCGTACACAGAAGAATCTTATCAGCTTCGATAGGCCCATCCTGCACCAATGCGCGGAAGCCGCCGCCGTTACGCTCGAGCTTCTCCACGCGCGTTCCGTAGCGCACGTCGACCTTCTCGCGGCGGCAGGCCTTGAGAAGCGAGTCTAGCAGCAGAAACGGCGAGATCGTGCCGTCCTTGCCGCAGAATGTGCCGCCGACCAGCCGGTTCCGGCCGAGCGCGGGAACCATCTTCAAGCAATCGTCGGCGCTCAGGAGCTCGCTCGGAACGCCGTAGCGGTGCTGAACCTCGAGACTCCCCTTAAGCGCCGCGAGCGCCTTCTCGCTGTGGGCCAGAACGAGGTAGCCGTCCTGCTTCAGCTCGATGCCCCGGGGGTATTCGAGCTGCTCCGCCGCGGTCTCGAAGAACCGCGTGCTCTCCTGGCAGAGCCGAATGTTGAGATCGAGGCCCCATTGCATGCGGAACCCGGCCCCGTTGCGCCCGGAAGCGCCGCTCGCGAACTCGCCTTCGTCGACCACGAGGATGCGCGCGCCGCTCCGGCGCTTGGCCATCCACCATGCGCATGAGAGGCCGTAAGCGCCGGCGCCGATGATGAGGACGTCGAATTTTTCTTTGGTCATTCGGCGGCGGCCCTCTTCTGGCGGGCAATCGCTGCAAAGGGCACGGGGCGGGCCATGGGGCGAGGCGTCATCATTTCCGCTGGCGCTTGACCCGTCGCGGCCTCGGCGAGCGACGCGATCGCGTGCAGGCAGGTTCGTCCGCCGCACCAGCCCATTCCGGAACGGACGTTGCGCTTGATGGCATTGAGCGAGCGATGGCCGCTCTCCAGCGCCTCACGAATCTCGCCGAAGCGGACGTTCTCGCAGCGGCAGACGAGCGTGTCGTCCGTGACAATGCGCCAGATTCCGTCGGGAAGCCGCAGCGTCGCGCGCACTGCCTGCTGGAATTCGAGATGCCGCGTCCGTCGGGCCATCGTCGCCGCGAGGTTCGTCTTCAATGCGGCGCCGTCCACTGCCGTCGAAGGCACGGCCGCTGCTGCACCGACGATCGTGCCGTCGCATTCCGCGACGAGGGCACCGCGCAGTCCCGCGCTGTCGCCTGCAACGAACACGCCGGGGACGGAGGTCCTGCCGAAGGCATCGGTCACCGCGACCCATCCGCCGATCACGGGATCGCGGCGCATCTCCGCGCCGGTCATTGCCGCGAGCTCACTATTGGCGACGAAGCCGTAATTGATTGCGAGGAGATCGCAGGCGATCTCTCGCTCGCTGCCCGAGACGATACGGTCTTCCGCATCGATGCGCGCGAGCGCAACCGCCTCCAGACGCTCTCCGCCGATCGCCCGCACCGGAACGTAGCCCGTGAATTGCGGCACTCTCGCCCGCAGCACCGTCCACTCGTAGCGCAGCCCCTCGCGCAGGATGTCGCGGCCGCACCAGAGGCTTCTGGGATAGCGCAGCATGGCGCGGAGCGATCGCAGGCTCGCGAGCGCCGCGACGCTGCCGCCGGCACGCAGGATCTGCGCGGCTACCACTCGGGGAAGGGGGCCGCATCCCGCGACCACGACGTTTCTGCCGGGCAGGACGCGTTGCGCCTTCAAAATCGACTGCGCGCCGCCCGCAAACATCACCCCAGGAATCGTCCAGCCGGGGAAAGGAATCGCCTGCTCGCGCACGCCGGTTGCGATGATCATCGCGTCGGGCCGCAGGACCTCGGTACGATCGCCCTGAGCGAGGTGAATCTCGCCGTTGGGAAAGACCGCATAGACGTTCGCCTCGGCACGGTAGTCGATCCTGTCGATCACCGCCTGGAAGCCGTCGATGAGGCGATGCTTGCGGGCGAGCTCGGACGGCTCCGCGAAATCCTCGCCGTGAAGAGCCGGATGCGGCTGACGATAGATCTGTCCGCCGGGACGCGGCCCCTCGTCGATGACCGTGACACGGCAGCCGCGGCGCACCGCTTCGATGGCGGCAGCCATCCCCGCGGGGCCCGCGCCGATGATGACTATCGATCGCTGCACCCGTCGAGCCCTCGTTGACGACGCACGATCATGCCGGGACGCGCGGGTGTCATGCAGGCGCGGATGTCGGGAACGCCATCGATGCTGCAACGGCACTCCCAGCAAAATCCGATGCCGCAGACGACGCCTTTCGCGTTGCCCGCCTCGTCGACGCGCAGGCACCGCTCGCCCGCCGCGATGAGCGCAGCCGCGACGCTTTGGCCCTCGCGCGCCGCAACGGGCTTGCCTTCGAACGTGAATTGAAATTCGGACGGCACGCCTCGTTTCCCCTTCCGGTCGCGCGGAACGCTCGGCCTCCACCTATTCCTGTGGAGATAATACGTTCTTGACAGGAATTTCGGCCGCATGAGACTATTTTGTCAATAATAGATTTCGGAAACGCAGGGAACCGCTGCACGACAACCAGGGAGGATACGGTGCGTATCAGTCACGCTCTCGCCGCGATGGCTTTCGCCGCTGTTCTGCCGATCGGAGCATATGCCGCGGATCAGCCGACCGCCTGGAACGATATTCAGAGCACCAAGAAATTCGTCGCGTGCGTCGTTCCCGCCTATCAGCCTTACTCCTGGAAGGACCCCGGCGGCGAATGGCACGGTTTCGCCGTGGAGATGGCGAAGGACGTCGCGAACGCGCTGCACGTGGACGTCGCATTCGTGGAGACCAGCTTCAAGACGGTCGTGCTCGACATCCAGAGCGCGAAATGCCACGCATTCTTCGGATTCAACGCGACGCCCGAGCGGGCGCTTGCGATCGACTTCGCGGGCCCGCTCTATACGCTCGGTTTCGGCGCGCTCGATCGCAACGGCTTCAAGGCCAAGGGGGACCGATGGGCCGATCTGAACGATCCCTCGATCCGCGTCTGCTATTCCGTGGGCAACAGCTCTGAGCAGCAGATCAAGCGCTTCGCGCCCAAATCGACACAGGTGGCCTTGCCGCAAGCGGACGATTGCGTGCTCGCCTTGTTGTCGGGACGAGTGGATCGCTACATCGACGGCATCATGGGAATACTCGGGGCGCACGCGAAGAATCCCGCCACCGGCGCGGTGCATCTGATGACGCCGCAATACGCGCTGCCGTCCTACGCGGGCGTACGTATCGACGACGGCCGCTTCCAGAAATTCCTGCAGAAGTGGTCCGAGTACAACAAGGCCAACGGCAACATCAACTACTGGCTGACGAGCGCGATGGAGAGCATTGGGATCAAGGGCGACGATATCCCGCCGGAAGTCCAATTCTGAGGCAAGTCGCCCAGCATCGGGCGAAGCCGGGACCGGCCCACGCTCCGCGCGGGCCGATCGCTTTTCGTCTCAGCCGCCCATCCCGCCGAGGAAGCAAAGCACGGTGATGTAGCGGACCGGTGTGCGCAGGAGCTGCTCGGGCCCGTGCGGAACGTCGGCCTGGAACAGCAGGGAATCGCCCTCGGACATCAGATAGGTCTTGTTGCCGTGCCGGTAATTGAGCTGGCCCTCGAGAATGTAGATGAATTGCGTGCCGGCACGGTGCAGGAACGGCAGCACCTGCGAAGCATTCGTGTAGGTCATCAGACAGGGCTCGACCGCGATGCCCTTTGCGGTGGTCTGCCCGAGGACGCGATATTCGTGCCCGATGCTAAGGCCCGAGCGGTTCACCAGCATCCCTTCGCCCGCGCGCACGAAGGTGGCATCGGTCACCTCGTCGAATTCGCGGAACAGCGATGTCACGGGAACCTGAAGCGCCCGCGACAGCGCGCGGATGCTCGCGAGGGATGGCGAGATCGCGCCATTCTCGATCTTCGAGACCATGCCCGGAGAAAGACGCGCGCGGCGCGCGAGCTCGGCGACGCCGAGACCGGCGCGCTTGCGGAACTCGCGCACGACCTGACCCAATGCGGTCTCGAGCTGATTGTCGCGGCGATTGGGCGGCGCCGCCTTGCCTTTGGATTTACGGGCGCGCGCGGAGGCGGAGGTTCTGGCCATATTTCCCTTTTCTTGCGTTTTAGCGGGGCGTGTTTCCCCCGAGGATAATTTGTTCTTGACAGAAAAGCACGTGGGTTTGATGCTCAACGCCATCATTTGCGATGCTAGCGCACCAGGGGAATGGCCGTCGCGATGAACCCTTGCTCCTCCGACCAGGCGGCGATCGGCGTGCGAGCGGCGGCGGCCGCCGGTTCCGCCGAAGTTTCTCCGGCGTCGAGACTCTGACCGAATGTCCGGCTACGAGTGGGATTTCGGCAAGGCCTTTCTCCATCCGGATCTCTGGCTGACCGCTCTCACCGTTACGCTCGGCTATGCCGCGGCGACGATTTTCTGCGGGCTCATCATCGGCGTCATCGCGGGCATGCTGCTTCTGAGCCGGTACTGGTTCGTGCGGGTGCCGGTGAGCGGCTTCGTCCAGGTGTTCCGCTGCACGCCGCTGCTGATCCAGATCATCTGGTTCTATTACGCGCTTCCGGTCGCGATCCGAATCACCATTCCCGCCTGGCTCGCCGCGGGCATGGGCCTTACTTTCTACATGGGAGCTTTCTCGGCGGAGATTTTCCGCGGCGGCATCATGTCGATCGACAAGGGGCAATGGCAGGCCGCGAAAGCCATCGGCATGCTGCCGTGGCAGGTCATGCAGCGCGTGGTTCTGCCCCAGGCGACGCGCCGGATGATCCCGCCCTTCGTCAACCAATCCGTGCTGCAGCTAAAGAACACCTCGCTGCTCTCCATCGTGGCGGTGCCCGATCTCATGTACACGGCGCAGGTCTTCGTCTCTGAGACCTTCCGGCCGCTCGAGGTCTATACCAGCCTCGGCGTGATCTATCTGATCATCCTCTATCCCCTGCAGAAGCTCGCGAAGCGTTTGGAGCGCCGCGATGACGTCTGAGCGCGAGGCGCCGATGGTCGCGATCGAGCGGCTCTGCAAGAACTATGGGAAATTCGCGGCGGTGAAGGAGGTCTCGCTGATGGTGCCGCGCGGCGAGGCGCATTTCATCATCGGCCCCAGCGGCTGCGGAAAATCGACTCTGCTACGCTGCGTGAATCTGCTGGAGGAGCCCACGAGCGGCCGCATGCGCGTGGGCGAGATCGCGATGGAATTCGACGGCAAGCGATTGCCCATGTCGACTCGCGAGCAGGCGCAGTATCGCGCCCGCGTAGGCATGGTGTTTCAGCAATTCCACCTGTTTCCTCACATGACCGCGCTTGAGAACGTCATGGAGGGCCCGCGAACGGTGAAGCGGCTTCCTTACGCCGAAGCGCGCGCCACCGCGGAGGCGCTGCTGCGGAAGGTCGGGCTCGCGGAGAAGGCGGGAGCCTATCCCAAGCATCTCTCGGGCGGGCAGGCGCAGCGGGTTGCGATTGCACGCGCGCTCGCGATGTCGCCGGAGGTCGTCCTCTTCGATGAAGTCACCTCGGCGCTCGATCCCGAGCTCGTGGGAGAAGTGCTCGCGGTCATCCGTCAGCTCACGGAGGAGGGAATGACCATGATCGTGGTAACGCACGAGATGGCGTTCGCGCGCGAGGTCGCGAATACCGTGACCTTCATGGATGCGGGCACGGTCGTGGAGCAGGGTCCGACAGCGGCGGTCCTGGGGAACGTCACCAATCCCCGCCTCGAGCAGTTCCTGCGGCGCTTCCGTGCCTGAGCCCCGCGAGCGCACTTCCATGCAACGCTACTCGATCTTCAGCCTGCTGCGGAATGCCGTCAGCTATCATCGGAACTGGCCTGAGGCCTGGCGCAGCCCTGATCCCAAGCCGTCCTATCAAGTCGTGATCATCGGCGGCGGGGGACATGGGCTCGCCACGGCCTATTACCTCGCCAAGGAGCACGGCATCACCGACGTCGCGGTACTCGAGAAGGGCTGGCTCGGCGGCGGCAATACCGGGCGCAACACCACCAATGTCCGCTCCAATTACATCCTGGAGAAGAATCAGCGCTTCTACGAATTCTCGCTGAAGCTCTGGGAGGGGCTGAGCCGGGATCTCAACTTCAACGTCATGTTCAGTCAGCGCGGCGTGCTTATTACCGCGCATTTCGATCCGCAGACCCAGGCACTGCTGCGACGCGGCAACGGAATGCGCGTGATCGGAAGCGATGCAGTATTTCTGACGCGCGAAGAGGTTCAGCGAAAGGTCCCGGTGCTGGATTTCTCGCCCACGGCGCGGTTTCCGATCACCGGAGCCTTTCTTCAGCCCCGCGCGGGAGTAGCTCGCCATGATGCGGTCGCGTGGGGCTTCGCGCGCGCGGCGGACGCGCGCGGCGTCGACATCATCCAGAATTGCGAAGTGACGGGAATTCGCGTCGAGCGCGGACGCGCTGTCGGCGTCGAGACCACGCGCGGCTTCATCGCCGCCAAGAAGATCGGCATCGCCGTCGCCGGCCACACGAGCCACGTTGCAGGGATGGCGGGTTTGCGCCTCCCCATCGAATCGCACCTCTTGCAGGCGATGGTGACGGAGCCGATCAAGCCGTTCCTGCAGGTCTCATTGTCTTTCGGCGCGGGGCACTTCTACACGAGCCAAACCGACAAGGGAGAGCTGGTGATGGGAGGCGACCTCGACGGCTACAATTCCTATGCCCAGCGCGGCAATCTCCCGATGATCGAACACGTCGCCGCGGCGGCGGTAACGGTGATGCCCTCCATCGCGCGCCTGAGGATCATGCGGCACTGGGCCGGCATCATGGACATGACCATGGACGGCACGCCGATCATTGCGAAAACACCGGTCGATGGTCTCTATATCGACGGCGGCTGGTGCTATGGCGGCTTCAAGGCGACGCCGGGCTCGGGCTGGGTCTTCGCCTACACGATCGCCCGGGACCGGCCGCACGAGCTCAACGAGCCCTTCGGCCTTGAGCGCTTTGCCCGCGGCTATACGATCGACGAGCGCGGCGTCGGTCCCTATCCGGCGCTTCATTGAGGGGATTGCCGCCTATGCTGATCCCCTGTCCTCATTGCGGCCAGCGGCCGCACTCGGAATTCACTTATGGCGGCGATGCGACGCTCCGCCGTCCCTCGGATCCCGCGCTCGCGGCCGACGAGGAGTGGCTCGACTATCTCTATCTCCGCGACAACCCCCGCGGGTTGCACCGCGAATTCTGGCACCACACGCTGGGCTGCGAGCGCTGGATCGAGGTCCGGCGCGATACGCTTACGCATCGCATCGAGGGAGCGAGCGCCACCGGCGCTCGGCGGGGCACTAGGACATGAACGAGCAGCCGTTCCGCAATGAGACGGGTGGGCTCATCGATCGCGCTCGGCCGGTCCGCTTCGTATTCAACGGCCGGCGCTATTGGGGTTGGGACGGCGATACGTTGGCTTCCGCGCTCCTGGCGAACGGGGTTCGCATCGTCGGCCGCAGCTTCAAATACCATCGCCCCCGGGGCGTGTTCGGCCTCGGCGCCGAGGAGCCCAACGCGCTCGTCCAACTGGGACTGGGCGGACGCAGCGAGCCGAACAGCCGCGCGACGCAGATCGAGATCTTCGACGGGTTGGTGGCGGAGAGCCAGAATTGCTGGCCCTCGGTGCGCTTCGACCTGGGGGCCGCAACCGGACTCTTCTCTCGCCTTCTGCCGGCGGGCTTCTACTACAAGACATTCATGTGGCCGCCGCGCTGGTGGATGCGCTACGAGCGGCCCATACGCGCGATGGCGGGGATGGGCCGCTGCGCCGATGCACCCGATCCCGAGCGCTATGAGCATCGTCATGCGCATTGCGACGTGGCGGTGGTCGGCGGCGGTCCCGCGGGTATTGCGGCTGCACTAGCAGCCGGCGCAAGCGGCGCGCGCGTTTGCCTCGTCGACGAGGGCGCTCGCCTCGGCGGCATGCTCCTCTCGACGGGCGAGCAAATGGATGAAGGGCCGGCGCTCGATTGGGTCGCGGAGGCGGAGACGGAGCTGCAGGCGCTTCCCAACCTCCGCATTCTCACCCGCGCGACCGTCTTCGGGTACTACGATGACAATCAGCTCGGCATCGTCGAGCGCGTCGCCGATCACCGCGCTCCCGCGCCCGGCGAGCCGCGGCAGCGCGTCTGGCACTTGCACGCCCGGCAGGTCGTGCTCGCAACCGGGGCGCACGAGCGCTCGATCGCTTTCGGCGACAACGATCTCCCCGGGGTCATGCTGGCATCCGCCGCGCGGGGCTACGCCAATCGCTATGCCGTGCGTCCCGGGCGAGCCGCAGTGATGTTCACGAACAACGATACTGCGTACGGCGCCGCGCTCGATCTGCAGCGGAGCGGTGTCGCCGTCACGGCACTCGTCGACCTAAGGGCCGAGCCGCCCACCGTTCTGGCGTCCCGCCTTGCCGCGGCGGGGATCGAGCTCATTCCGGGCTCCGCCGCCGTGCACGCGACCGGCGGCCGCGAGGTCCGTGCGGTAGCCATCTCGCGGATTGACGAAGCGGGTGTGCCGCTGGGCATTCCGCGAGAAATACCCTGCGATCTCCTCTGCATTTCCGGCGGGTGGAATCCGGCGGTGCACCTGCATGCGCAGGCTCGCGGCAAGCCCGTCTACGATCCCGCCATCGCGGCGTTCCTGCCGGGGAATCCGGTGCAGGCGGAACGCTCGGCGGGGGCAGCTAGGGGAAGAGCCTCTCTCGGCGCCTGCATCGCCGATGGGGCCGCGGCCGGAGCCGCGGCGGCCGCGGCCGCAGGCTTTCAACTCAAGCCCGCACCATTGGTCACGCGTGCCGCCATTGCGGATGACGGCACCGGCCAAACGCCGCTGCGCGCCATCTGGCGGATCGTCCCGGCCGGCGGCCGCAAGCGCAAGCGCTTCGTCGATCTCCAGAACGACGTGACGGACGAGGACATCGCGCTCGCAGTGCGGGAGGGTTACCGCTCGGTGGAGCACGTCAAGCGCTATACGACGCTGGGAATGGGTACCGATCAAGGCAAGACGAGCAATACCGTCGGCTTCGCCCACATCGCCGCCGCTCTCGGTGGGGATATCGCGGCGGTGGGGACGACGAGCTTCCGCCCGCCCTATGTGCCGGTGGCGCTGGGCGCGCTTGCGGGCATGGAAGGCGGCAAGCACTTCCTGCCGAACCGGCGGACGGCGATGCACGAATGGCACCTTGGCGCGGGTGCTCTGATGTTGCAGTCGGGCCCTTGGCTCAGGCCGCAATGCTACCTCCGCCCGGGCGAGAGCATCGACGAGGCGGTAAGGCGAGAAGCGATCGGCGTACGAAACGGTGTCGGGCTCGTCGACGTGTCGACTCTCGGCAAGCTCGAGCTGTTCGGGCCAGATGCCGTCGAGTTTCTCGAGCGCGTCTACATCAACCGCTGGCGCAGCTTGAGAGTCGACCGCTGCCGTTACGGCGTGATGCTGCGCGAGGACGGCATCGTCTTCGACGACGGCACGACTACGCGCATCGGCAATACCCACTTCTTCATGACCACGACGACGGGACAGGCGCCGCTGGTCGCCCGCCGGCTTGACTATTGCCGGAGCGTGCTTTGGCCGGAGCTCGATCTGCGCATCGTCAACGTGACGGAGCAATGGGCGGGCATGACCATCGCCGGCCCTGACAGTAGGAGGGTCCTCGCGCGCGTGGTGGAGAAGCTGGATGTGAGCAGCGAGGCGCTGCCATACATGGGGTATGGCACCGGAACCATCGGCGGGATTAGCGTGCGAGTTTTTCGGATCAGCTTTTCCGGCGATCTCGCCTATGAGATTTATGCGCCCGCGGGCTTCGGAACGGCGATCTGGGAGCGGTTGATGCAGGCAGGCGCGGAGTTCGGGATCGCGCCTTATGGCATCGATGCGCTCAACACGCTTCGCGTCGAGAAGGGACATGTGGCCGGCGGTGAGCTCGACGGGCGCGTTACTGCGGACGACCTGGGGCTGGGCCGCATGATCAAGCCCGACGGCGATTTCATCGGCCGGCGCTCGCTCTCCCGCCCGGGCTTGCGCGATCCCGCGCGCTGGCAACTCGTCGGGCTCATGCCAGAGGACCGCAACACTCCGGTGCCGCCGGGCGCCAAGCTCGTCGATGGAAAGTCGGACCGGTACCTCGGCGAGATCACCTCGACGGCGTGGAGCCCCGTTCTGCGGCTCCCGATCGCCCTGGGGTTGTTGTCCGGCGGGCGCTCGCGGCATGGGGAGCGGCTCTACGCGACATCGCCGCTGGCCGGCCGGCATGTGCCGGTAATCGTCGGCAGCTCGACTTTTGTCGATCCCGAGGGGAAGCGGCTCCATGCCTAGCCAGCTCATGATCCGCTCGCCCCTCTCCTCCGGGCCTCGAGACCGCATCGCGGAGGGAAGGGGGCTCGTGCTTCGGGAGCGCGGCCGCACGGTCGTCCTGTATCTCGAAGGCGCCCGCTGCGCTTTGGAAGAGTTGCCTCCGGTCGGGCAGAGCGCGGGCAACGACCGGGAGCGACTGCTCGGCATCGGACCCGATGCCTGGCTCCTGGTCGCCGAGGGCGGCGCGACGGCGAGCCCTGGCCTCAACTCCGATCGCTTCGAAGTCGCGCTCGACCAGAGTCACGCCTGGACGAGGCTCGGCATTTCCGGTCCGAGCGCGCCTGCGGTACTCGCGAAGGGCTGCGTGCTCGACCTCGATTCCCAGCAGTTTCCACCCGGTGCCTGTGCTGTTACCGGCTTTGCGAGGATGCGCGTTGTGCTTTGGCGCCCGGCCGAGCACTTACGTTACGATCTCTTGGTCGGGCGCAGTTACGCGCTTTCGCTATGGGAATGGCTTAGCGAGGCCGCACTCGAATTCCGCTGCGAGGAGGTAAAACCATGCCGGCATTTCCTGCAAAGGACAAACTGACCATCGGCTTCGCGCATGTGGCCTATCAGATGCAGAACCAGTTCGCGCGCCGCAATACCGGTATCGCGAGCTTTCAAATGTGGAACGCCGAAGATCTCGAGAAACGCGTCGCCGAGGTCGATGCCCTCGTGATTTCCGGCCTGTGGCGGAACACTCTCCTCGAGAGGGCGAAGAGGCTGCGCTTCATCCAATCGATCGGCGCGGGGACCGATCAGTTCTCCCGCGAGGCCCTATCGGGGCGGGGGATACGATTGGCGAGCGCGCGCGGAGTCAACGCCCAGGCGGTCTCCGATCATGCGATGGCGCTCATACTCGCCCTCGCGCGGCGCCTGCCCGAAGCGCGCGACAACCAGGCGCGCAAAGTATGGCGCAATATGATCAGCGACCTAACGCAGCGCGAGGACGAGCTTCCCGGCAAGACGCTAATAGTCGTCGGCATCGGGTCAATCGGCAACCGTCTCGCGAAATTGGGTAAGGCCTTCGACATGCGGGTGATCGGCATCCGGCAGGATCCCGGCAAAGGCAAGGGGCATGCTGACTCCGTGCATTCCACGGCCGAGCTGAAAGCGCTTCTGCCGAAGGCCGATTTCGTGGCGCTTACCTGCCCCTTGAACCAGGAGACGGAAAATCTGATCGACGGCGAAGCCCTGGGGCGGATGAAGAATTCGGCGTTTCTCGTGAATTGCGCGAGAGGACGCTGCGTCGACGAGGCGGCGCTGGCCAAGGCGCTGTCTGATCGTACGATCGCAGGCGCGGGGATCGACGTCACTGTCGAGGAGCCGCTCTCCGCAAGCTCGCCGCTCTGGAAGCTGGAGAACGCCTTCATCACGCCACATACGGCCGGCGAGACGCGCCGGTACGAGGACAATGTCCTCGATATTCTTCAGGAGAATCTCGATCGGCTCTGGCGCGGCGAGACTGTGCTGCGAAATCAGGTCGTATAAGCCGCCCTGGCGGTCCCTCAATTATCGCAACCGGTGAAGGCCGCAACCGCTCACACTGGAACCGGCCGAAGAGTCCACTCTCGGTGGTTGCGGGCCCCCGCAACCATCTTCCTCGCTCCATCGACATCTCAAAAACGTCGCCGGCCGCCGCAGCTGGGCCGGCACGGATCAGGATCGCGACATCCCCGCGGGATCGACAATGATCATCGCGACACCGCAGCGATCGACGCCCGCAGAATGTCGACGATCCGATCGATCGTTTCATGGGGCGTCATGAGAGGCGGGGCGACGCAGATCGTATCGCCGATGGCGGGATCCGCGGCGCCGCCGCGAATGCGAATGATGAGGCCGCGGGAGAGCGCCTCGCGCGCAACCCGTGCGCCGAGGCCGCTTGCCGGCGCGCGGCTCTTCTTGCTCTCGACGAGCTCAACGCCGCACATCATCCCCAGTCCGCGGACGTCGCCGACGGTCGGCAGATCCTGCAGCGTTTGCAGGCCAGCAAGCAGCCGCCGGCCCATTACCGCGGCGCGCTCCACGAGATTCTCCCGCTCGATGAGCTCGAGATTGGCAAGAGCGACGGCACAGCAGGCGGGATGGCCTGAGTAGGTGGCGGCGTGCATGAATTTCTGATCGCCCGGCGCGTCGAGCATCGCTTGATGCACCTTTCGGGAGATCAAGACCCCGCCCAGAGGCAGATATGCGCTCGTCACGCCCTTGGCAAACGAGACGAGGTCGGGCTCCACTCCCCAATGTCCGAGAGCAAACCAGCGCCCCGTGCGGCCGAAGCCCGTGATCACCTCGTCCGCAATGAGCAAGATCTCGTGGCGATCGCAAATTTCCCGCAATCGAGGGAAATACGTCTCCGGCGGTACGATCACCCCGCCCGCTCCCATCACGGGTTCCGCGATGATCGCCGCCACCGTCTCAGGGCCTTCTCTGAGAAGCGCCTGCTCAAATGCCTCGGCGGCCCCAATTCCGGGATCCTCGTTTCCGGGCCACCGATAGGGATAGGGCGCGGGCACCTGTAGGAAGTTCGGCACGAGGGGTCCGAACATCTTGTGATAGACGGCCATGCCCGTCGCACTCATCGCGGCCATGGTCACGCCGTGATATCCGTGGATCCGCGAGAAGATCTTTACCTTGCCGGGCTTCCCGCGAAGCTTCCAGTAGTAGCGGGCTATTTTGAAGGCGGACTCGTTCGATTCGGCGCCTGCCGTGGTGAAGTACACACCGGAGCTGCTGGGATAAGCCAGCGCAACCAGCTTCTCCGCCAGCCGGATCGAGGGAATGTTCGACGCGCCCGCATAGGCCGAGGCAAAGGCGAGTTTCGCCATCTGTGCCGCCGCGGCATCGGCCAATTCCTTGCGGCCGTGTCCGGCGTTCACGTTCCATAGGCTTGAGAGGCCGTCGATGTATTCCTTGCCGTTGGCGTCGATCAGGACCTCGCCACGGCCTTCGACGACGACGATCGGATGCTCATGATCCCTCGGATGATGGAGGGGATGGATCAGGTGACGCCGATCCATCTCGACGAGCGCTGCTGCAGATTCCATTGGCCGATCCTCCCTTGCACCTGAAATCTATCGCTGTCCGACAGCTCAAACTCGGTCAGTGCGCCAGCCCGGGCCCTGACTTCGACGATCCCGCTGGCGATCATATACCGCCATCGGCGCCGAGCACAAAGAGCGCCAGCCCGCCCAAGACCGCGACGATATTTCCGGGCTGAGCCGTCTCAGAAAGCCCTTTGCTCGCCTCCGGTGCCGGCAAGAAGTCGTGAGCAGCGGTATTCGGCACCTTTCGCGCGAGATCACGGAATTGCCCCGCGATTGAGTGACACGTCCGAGGGGAGGCGATGACAGGGATGGTGCCGGCATCATCACGCCCGTCCGCTTCGTTCCGGCTTTGGGGTTCCGGCTGGAGGTGTTGATTATCTCCACGGCGCGGCAGTCCGCTCATGGTCATCGATGGTGAGCTTCTTGCTTGGCCGGCAGGTAGCCCGTACTGTCTGTTTATCGCAGATTCCCTCTTCGACCGGTGCCCTCGACGCGAAGCCACCGAGATGCGCTCCAGAGAGAAAATTCAGATCGCCCGTCGAGCCTCGCCCCGGCACAACGCGCACGAGCCCGGCGTTCGATAACGACGGAGGCCAGGGCGGAGGAAGCGAGAATATGAGCAGGACGATCACAGTCGGCGCGGCTCAAACGGGTCCGGTCGAGTCCGAAGATATGAGAACGATGATCCCCTCGGCCTTGAAAATGATCGACGAGGCCGCGGGCCGCGGAGTCAATATCCTGACTTTCGGCGAGCTCTTCATGTCGCCGTTCTTCCCGAACCGGCTGACCGAGAATTTCGACTGCTTCTTTACCGCGCCGGATAGCGACGTAATCCAGGAAATCCGAGCCGCCGCGAAGAAGGCCGGTCTCGCTCTGATTCTCCCGTTCGGAGAGCGGGCCAATTCCGGGATGTACAACTCCGCCATGGTCCTCGATCGCAAGGGGAATCTCGTGGGGAGCTACCGCAAGACCCATATCCCCGCATATTTTCCGAACGAGAAGGTCGGCGGTACCGGCAGTTACGAGAAGTTCTATTTCACCCCTGGGGAAGGCTTGCCGGTGTTCGATGTCGACGGGGTCAAGCTGGGCATTCAGATCTGCAATGACCGGCTCTACCCGGAGCCGTCCCGAGTTCTCGCGCTTCGGGGCGCCGAGATCATATTTATGCCCATTTGCTATTCGGTGTACAGCGATCCCGAGCACCGCAACGCCATCTGGGACGTCGCCATGCGCGCCCGCGCATTCGAGAATGGCGTCTTCGTCGTCGCTGCGAACCGTGTCGGCTCGGAGGGGGTGCGCAGTCACCTCGGCCGCAGCATGATCGTCGATCCCCGCGGCTCGATCCTGGTCGAGGCGAGCTCCGAGCGCGCGGAACTCATCGTCGCCACTATCGACATAGATGCCGTCTCGGCGATGCGGAAGAAATTTCCTTGGTGGCGCGACCGCCGGCCGGATCTTTACGGGCCCGTCGCCCAATGATCGGTCGAACCTGACGGCCGCAGGATCGATGCGGTCGCTGACGCGTTCTTAAAGACGATACCGATACGGGCGCCGACCGAGCCGGAAGAGGCCGGAGCAGCGGTAGCCTACCTCCGCTCGCCTGTTGCCGGCTCCGTCCCAGGGCTGGCTCCGCCGATCTCCGGCGGACCGACCCGGCTCAAAGAGCCTCGCCGGCGCCTGCTCCGGATGCGGGGGTCGGAATCCACCATTCCTGCCCTCGAACCGTTTCGATGTATTCGGGCCAACGAAGATCGGCGGGCGCCTGGAAATCCCGCGGCAGCAGCGGTGCAACCCATTTCGAGCCGCCGACGCCGCCGCCGGTCCGCTCCTTGAACTCGTCCTGCGCGCGTCGCAGCACTTCCGGAGCAGTGAGCAAGTCGATCAGGGTTCCCGCGATGGTTTTCGCGCCCAGGAAGATGCCGGGATCGATCGCGGCCGGGAGCCCGCCGAGGGCGTTGTTCACCCAAGCCGGATATTCATAGCCCTCGCTCGGCGGCCTGAGCCGCGGGCGCATGGTCAAGAGCCGGACCGTCGGCGCGTGCCAGGTATAGTCGACATAATCGTCTGAAGTGTAATGCTGCTGCCACGCCGGCAGCGCCCGGCGCAGATAGGCTTCGTACTCCTGCGGCGGCATCAGGCGCTCGCTGTCCTCGAGAAACGGGTTCTGCATGGGCTGCAGCCCGAGATTTGCCTGTATCTTGCGGCCGAACTCGCAGGCTTCCTCGCTGAACTTCGGTGCCCCCGCGAGCTTCATGTTCTCGAATGTGAGCTCGGCCATCGCGTGATTGGTGAGACCGACGCGAGTCTTCGTGACCCAGCGCACCGAGGCCCGGCATCCCGTCGCCGCGGCCGCCTGCCGGGCGTTGTTGGCGAGCACGTTGTAGATCTGCTGCTGGATGCCCAACACCGGCGAGCGCCAGGCGTACTGGATCTGGCTGAAGCGCGGCGGCAGATTATCCGACGTGGCGTCGCCGCCGACGAGCACGAACTCGTTCAGCGTCCAGGTCCCGGTGTGCGGGAACATCGCCTCCTTCGTGTACTTGGTCATGGTGTACATGAGGCACAGAGCGTCGATCGCGCCGGGACACCGCGCGGCGGTGTGCGAGGTGTGCCGGGTCGGGACGAGGCTCTTGTCGATCCACTTCTCGGGCTCGAGCGTCTCGAAGGTGAATACGACGCTCCAGTAGGATCCGCACTGCGTGTCCCAGATCGCGGTATTCGTGAAGTGCGGATGATAGGAAATGAAGGCGTCGGCGCCGTCGAAATATCCCTTCGCAGCGTGCACCGGCTTCGATCCGCAGACCTTCTCCGCGGGCTCGCCGAAGAATTTCAGGGTGCCCTTGATGCCGAATTTCTCCATGGCCGACTTCGCCGCGAGGACGCCGGCGAGCGCGGTGGTACCGAGCGCGGAATGCGGATCGGTGTGCCCCGCGGCCCAGGGATGGAGGCCTGGCCGGGGCGCCTGGTAGGGGGCCACCTGCTGCGAATTGCCGGGAACGGCGTCGTACTCGGCATAGCTTCCGAGCACGGGGCCGCCCTTGCCCCAGCTCGCCGCAAATGCGGTGGGCATGCCGCCGGATCCCTCCTCGACGTCGAAGCCCTCGGTACGGAGCAGCTCGCAATAGGCCTTGGCGGACTTGTATTCGCGCCAGGCCGGCTCGGCGAAATGCCAGATCTTCATATGCCAATCGGAGAACCGGCGCTTCTGCTCGTCGAGCCATCCCAGAGCGAACTGCTTTTCCTTCGAGAGTCCGGCCATGAAGTGTTGCCTCCTTGTCTAGAGCTGCGGCACGTGCGTCACGTGCAGACCGTATATTCCGGCTTGAGCCTGCTCAGCGCCTCGCTGCCGGTCTCGGTGATCGCGACCGTATGTCCGAGCGACATCGCGAGATTCCTGGGCGCATCGACGAGGATCGCGTGCAGGAACAGCACCATTCCCGGACGCGCGATCGTGGGATTGCCGGAGTAGATCATCGGCGGCACGTCCATCCAGGATGGCCGGAACGTCGCGCCGAGCGAATAGCCGCAGGCAGCGAGCCGCGCCTCGCCGAACCCCGCGGCATCGAAGACGCGGCGGTGCGCGTCGTCGATCTCTCCGAGGGGTCGGCCGGGCCGGGCCGCTTCCGTCATCGCCGCCAGCGCGTCGCGCGTCGCCTCGAACATCGAGCGCTGGTGCGCATTCGGCCTCCCGATCGCCGCCGTGCGCATGAGGCAGGCGCAATAGTGCCGATAGCTCGCCGCGAACTCCATGGTGATCTGGTCGACGGGATCCAGGTGCCGAAAGCCGGTCGCAGCGCGGACCAGCAGCGCGCGATCTCCCGAGCCCAGTACCGGCCCGGAGGGCGGCATGTCGCCGCCGCCCTCGAGAATCACCGAGAGGCCCGCGGCAGCGATCGCCCCCTCGAAGGCGCCGGGATGCGACGCCGCGAGCATGGCGAGGAGTGCATCGTCGGCGAGCGCCGCGGCCTTCCGCACATGGGCGACCTCTGCCGGCGACTTCGTGATCCTGAGGCTCCGTACGAGGTTGGACGCGTCATGAAGCTCGCACCAGCCGGTGAGGCGCCGGCGGACCCGCTCGTGGTTCGAGCCGGTCAAGCCGAAGGTGTTGAGTTCGATGCCGATGCGACCGCCCTTCAGCCCCTTCTCCGCGAGGATGGTCTCGAGTTCCTGAGTCGGGTCGGCACCCTCCCGGTCGTACCAGATGCGGATGTCCTCGATGATGGAGGTGCGCCGCGCCTGTTCCCGATCGGGAAGCCGGGTGAGAAGCGTGACCGGCGTATCCGCGGCGGTCAGGACCGCGCACTGGAAAAACACGAAGCCGCTGGTATCGAAACCCGTGAGGTAATAGTGGCTCTCCTGTGCGAAAACCAGGAGCGCCGCCAAGTCCGCCTCGCGCAAGGCCGCGCGGGCGCGTGCGATTCGTGTCTCGAACTCGGATCTCTCGAAGTGCAGGGCCATCGTCACCGGCACCTTGTTTCAAGTGCGGGACTGGCGGTGCCCGGCCGGCCGCTCCTGCCGATCAGTGCACCGCCGCTCCCGTTCTCGCGGCCGCTATTGCAGCAGCCAGCTCGACCACTTCTCGATCACCTTGTCGCGGTTGTCGGACCACCATTGGGAATTGTAGATGAACATGTCCTTCTTGATGGCGGGCGCGGTCGGCAGAATCTTGAGCCGATCGGCGGGCAGGACTTCGGCCGCCGCGTTGTTCACGAAGCCGTAGGGGATCAGCATCGAGAGCCGGGCCTGCGGCACGGGCGAGGTGATGAACGCCGTGAACTTCATGGCGTTCGCGCGATTGGCCGCGCCCTTCGGGACGGCCCAGGCATCCGTGCGAAGCGCGCCTTGGCGCCAGCCCACCTCGACCGGCGCGCCGTTCGCTTGGATGGCGGCGATGCGGCCGTTCCACGCCACTCCCATCACGACCTCTTTGTCATTGAGCATCTGAGCGGGCACGGCGCCCGCTTCCCACCACTTCACGACGGCCGGCTTGATCTTCGCGAGGCTCGCATAGGCCTTGTCGATGTCCATGGGATAAATGCTGTCCATGGAGCCGCCGGCCGCGAGCACGGCTGCCTCGAGGAACGGCGTCAAACCGCCGGAGCCCGCGGGCATCGTCCGCGGGCCGGGGAACTTGGTGGTATCCCAAAAATCGGCCCAGCTGTTCGGCTTTGCATCCTTGAAGACGTCGGTGCGATAGGCGTAGGTCTGCGCATAGGGCAGCATGTCCAGCGAGTACTTGTACTGGAACGCCTTGTCGATATTGGCGGTGTCGACGAGGCTGTAGTCGATCTCCTCCCAGTAATCGCCTTTCTTCGCGAGATTGATGACGCCGGCGCGGTCGAATTCGCCGACGTCGTATTCCACGTTCTTCGTGTCCACCATTGCCTTGACCTTGACGGGGTCCGGTCCTTGGGACTCGATGACCTTGATACCCGACAGCCTCTCGAAGGGCTCGAAATAGGCCTTGCGCTGCGCATCCTGGAATGCGCCGCCATAGGAGCAGACCCGGACGGTGCCGCTGCCCTTCAGCTTCTCCGGAATCGACGTGATCTCCGGTAGCGTCGGCGCATCGGCGGCCAAGGCCAATGGCGGGCCGATCATCCTGCTGAAGGCGGAAGCCGCTGCGGCGCCGAGGCCGAGCCGGGCGGTCAGACGCATGAAATTGCGCCGGGTATAGTCGGCCGCGTGCGGAGATTGCTGGGAAACCGTGAACAGAAAGTCGAGAAGCTTGCGATCGTCGCGCATCGGACGTTCCCTCCTCTGATTTCTTGCGTGGTCCCGATCCCGGCGCGCGGTCGTCACCGAAGGCGCCGCCCGCCGGCCATCATCAAATCACAGGCGTTCCTTCCGGCAAAGCCTCTCCCCTCGGCGCGTCCGGCAGCGCCAGAGAGGAGCGCAACCGCTCCGAGCGGCGGCGGAGCAGCTCGGCGCTCAAGAACATCAGTCCCGTCAGCACGACAAGGATGGTCGACACCGCCGCAATCGTGGGGTCGATCTCGAACCTTATGCTCTCCCACATCTTCCTCGGGAGCGTGACCGCCGTGCTGCCGGACACGAAGAGCGCGACGACGAGCTCGTCGAATGAGCTGATGAAGGCGAAGAGCGCACCCGCGAATACGCCCGGGCGAATGATCGGAAACGTCACCTGCCAGAAAGTCCGCCAGGGCGTCGCGCCCAGGTTCATGGCTGCGTGCTCCAGACGCTCGTCGAAGCCCTGAAGCGCGGCTGAGACGTTGATGACGACGAAGGGGACCGCAAGGCAGGTGTGCGCGATGACGAGGCCGAAGGGATTCCCGACGAGGCCCAGCCGCGCGTAGAAGAAATAGATCCCGATCGCCAGGACGATCACGGGGGCGATCAGCGGCGAGATGATGAATCCCACGAGCAGGTTCTTGCCTGGAAAGCGCGAGCGCACCAGCGCGATCGCAGCGGGGGCTCCCAGCACGGTCGCAAGGCACATCACGGCGCCGCCGATCCAGATGCTGAGATAAGCCGCGTCGAGCCAATCGGACCGGCCGAAGAAATTTTGATACCAGTGCAGGCTGAAGCCCGGCGGCGGGAAGCTGAGATAGGTCCCGGACGAGAACGAGAGCGGGATCACGATCAGGATGGGAAAGACGAGGTAGAGAAACACCAGCCCGGCGACCGCCGCCAGGCCCCGGCTCGTCCTTCCGCGACGGGGGCGTTTGGCCCGCATCCGCACTGCGCTTTCCTCACTGTCGCGCACGGCCGATCGCCTTCTCGATTCCAAGCCGCTTGGCTAATACCAGGAAGACCGACAGCGCCGCCGCGAGCAAGAGCGCGGCGAGCGCCGAGGCAAAGGGCCAATTGAAGAGCTCGACCTGCTGCTGGATCAGCACCGCGATCATCAGGTCCCTCGGTCCGCCGACCAAGGCGGGCGTGATGAAGAATCCAAGCGCGAGAATGAAGACCAGCAGACAGCCGGCCGATATCCCCGGCAGCGACATCGGCAGCACGATCTGGCGGAACACGGCGATCGGCCGGGCACCCAGCCCCTCGGCGGCGCGGAGCAGATTCCCGTCGATGCCGCGGATCGCGCTGTAGAGCGGCAGGATCATGAAGGGCAGCAGTATGTGGACCATCGCGACGTAGACCGCGAAAGTGGTATTGAGGAGCCGGATAGGCGCGTCGATCGCGCCGAGCCATTGGAGGAACTGGTTCACGATGCCCTGGCGGCCCAGCAGCACCATCCAGGCATAAGTACGCACGAGGATGCTGGTCCAGAAGGGGAGCAGCACCAGCATCATCAGAAGGTTCGCTTTAGCCCTGTCCATCCGCGCGAGCAGGTAGGCGACCGGGAATCCCAGCAGCAGCGAGATGAAGGTGACCACGAGAGCGACGCGAAAGGTCAGCCACAGCACATACAGGAAGACCGGAGTCTCAAAGATCTTGACGAAGTTCTCGATGGTCCAGCTCGGCTCGGCGATGCTCCGGAACAGCATCGCAGCCACGGGATATCCGTAGAAAGCGGCGAGATAGACGAGCAATGGCACTGCCAGTGCCGGATGCGACATCCGCGGGCGCACACGCCGCGGCGAGGCCGTGATCGCGGTACTGCGCATCGCCTTCTCCCAAAGCGCCACGTCCGCGGGTCAGATCGCTCACCATACCGCGTTCCATCGGAGCGTCAAAATCGATGCTCTCGAAGGGGCTGCATTGGTCAGCACCGGCCTTTGCATTAATATGCGCGCGGCGCACGAGGAGACGACGGCAATGGCGGGGCCGCAGAACCACGGAACGGACGAGCGTCAGCCATATTCGGGAGCTGCCGTGAGGCTGGACCGGATTTGCAAGACGTTCGGGTCCGTGACCGCCGTCGACGATCTCAGCCTGGACATCGAGGCCGGCGAATTCATCACATTTCTGGGGCCCAGCGGCTCCGGAAAGACCACCATGCTCATGATGATCGCCGGCTTCGAGTTTCCGGACAGCGGCGAAATCTATGTCGGCTCGAGGCCGGTCGTTTCCGTTCCGCCCTACCGGCGCGGCATCGGCATGGTGTTCCAGAACTATGCGCTCTTTCCGCACATGACGGTCGCCGAGAACATCGGATTCGCGCTGAAGCAGCGCGGCGTCGCCAAGGCCGATATCGCTCGCGAAGTGACGCGCGCGCTCGAGATCGTCCGCCTGCGGGGCTACGAAGGCCGCTATCCGCGACAACTCTCCGGCGGGCAGCAACAGCGTGTCGCGCTTGCACGGGCGATCATCTTCAAGCCGCATGTACTCCTCATGGACGAGCCATTGAGCGCGCTCGACAAGCAGCTGCGCGAGGAGCTCCAGCTCGAGATTAAGCGGCTGCACCAGCAGCTCGGCATCACCTTCATCTACGTGACCCACGATCAGCGCGAGGCGCTGATCATGTCCGACCGGGTCGCGGTGATGAACGAAGGACGCATCGAGCAGCTCGGCGCTCCGTCGGACGTATATGATCGGCCGGCCAATCGGTTCGTGGCGGCGTTCATCGGGGAATCGAATTTTCTAGAGGGCACGGTCGTGGCCACTCAAGCCAACGAGGCGACGATCCGTGTGGCCGGAGCGACGATACGGGCCGTCGCGGCCGCACCGCCCGCGGTAGGGGCGCCGGTCGTCCTGGCGGTTCGGCCGGAGAAGATCTCGTTCAAGGAGGGCGATCGGAGCGCGGCCCCGCACGATTTCAACTCGCTCACGGCATTCGTGCGCGACGTGACATTCGTCGGAGAAATGCACCGTTACGTCCTGGAAATCGCCCCGGCGATCACGGTCATCCTGAAACAGCAGCATCGATTCCCCGTAAGGCCTCGCAGCCCTGACGAGCCCGTGGAAATCGAGTGGCACACCCAGGACACGCTGGTGGTTTAGTCCTTGCGGCTCCGGCAAGCGGCGTCGCGCTAAGCCGCCGCCCCAGACTCTCGCGGTCACTCCGCGGAGTGCCGATCGGCGATGAAAAGTAAAATCCGATCGATGCCGATCTCTCCCCCAAGCGGAAGCGCTCCGGACGACCGCACCGGTCACTGCGATTCGGTGGCGCGGTCGGAGACGTCATCCCCACTGGCCAATCGAGCGATCTTGCGGCGTTCGCCGGCGGGATTTTCTATCAGATGTCAGGCTCGTGCGAGATCGTCATAGGTCGAGCGACCAGGACGCTGAACGCTCGCAAGGCATTGTTCATCGCGGCTGGCAAAAAAGTCGTAGTGAAGGCGAGCACAGCCATGCCTTCCACGCTCATGCACTCTGGTCGGCCGCGCGACAGACTTGGGCCGATCCGGAGCGACGGCGCCCGCCACGGTGATCAAGATCTTCCGCTCGCCTGGTCCGATTCCGAATCTGAAACCGGGCGCATACGATCTCAATCTCACGACGGTCACTCTTCCACCGCACACGCTGCTCAATGCGCCCCGCCATTGTGCAGGGGTCGCGCTCTATTACGTCCTTTTCGGCTCTGGCACGAGCACGAAATTTGGCGGCCCTGTCCCTACCGTTTATGCCATCCGCACGTACTGGTGATGCAGGCCTGCGGGATGCGAGAGTGGGAGCAGCAGAGAGGGCGGGCAGGACACAGGCAGATCCGAGTGAACCATCCGAGCGGCTCCCTGCTATCGGCGATTGATTCCCTGATCATCGATAATAATTCCCTGATATCGGGCCGGAAATTCCCAGTTAATTTACGCGATCGGTTCAGCTCCCAATTCGAGAACCGCCCACTTTATCGAACTTTCCAGGCGGCTCGACCCCGGGAAAGGGTCCCTCCGAGGCGCGAAATTCCCTGTAAATTTCCCTGTTAGCAGGGAATTTGATCCCGGAGACGAGTTCGCATGAGACTGCATCCTCCGCCAATTGCGCGAAATATTGCAGTTCGATCAAGTCTCCCAGTGAGCGCGCGCGAAGCCACGCACGGGTTTACCCACAAGTCGTGCGGACTACGCGCAGCAACCGCGGTCAAGAGTTCCCGACCGTTGAAGGTCCGCTATGCGCTCATAAATTGCCATATGGCGATTAGGTCAGCGAGGGCCGAGAAGTGCCACAAGCGGTCGCATTGCCGTCGCAAAGACCGAGAGTTCGGTGGGGAACTGAGACCCGCGTTCTACCTTGAACGAGCGGCGACACTGGCCAAATGAACTCGCCATGCCTTGGGCAGATCACATTTTTCCGACGTCAACGACCGCCTGCGCGAACGCCTGCGGCGCTTCTTGCGGCAAGTTGTGCCCGATGCCTCCCGTGATGTTCCGATGCTCGTATGGCCCGGAGAATTTGTTGGCGTACGCGGCAGGGTCCAGGTGAAACGCGCCGTTGGCGTCGCCTTCCATCGTGATAGTCGGAACATTGATCACTGGGCTTTGGGCAAGCCGCTTCTCGAGCTCGTCGTATTTCGATTCGCCTTGCGCCAACCCTAGCCGCCAGCGGTAATTGTGGATCACAATGTCGACGTGATCCGGGTTGTCAAAAGCCGAGGCGCTGCGATCGAACGTAGCATCGTCGAACGTCCATTTTGGGGAAGCGGTCTGCCAGATGAGCTTCGAGAACTCGCGACGGTATTTCTCGTACCCGGCCCGGCCGCGCTCGGTGGCGAAATAGAACTGGTACCAAAAGTCAAGTTCGGCCTTCGGCGGAAATGGCAACTTGCCAGCTTCCTGGTTGCTGATCAGATAACCGCTGACGGAAACCATGGCCTTGCAGCGCTCCGGCCAAAGCGCCGCGAAGATGTTGGCGTCGCGCGCTCCCCAATCGAAGCCGGCGAGAATCGGCTTCTCGATCTTGAGAGCATCAAGAAAGTCTTTGAGATCGACGGCGACTGCCGCTGGCTGACCGTTGCGGAACGTTTCGCTCGACAGAAATCGCGTGCTGCCATAGCCACGCAGGTATGGAACGAGGGCGCGATAGCCCGCTTCCGCGAGCATGGGTGCGACATCGACAAAGCTGTAGATGTCGTAGGGCCAGCCGTGTAGAAGAATGACCGGCGTGCCATCGGCCGGCCCTGCTTCTGCATAACCAATGTTCAAGACCCCGGCCTGGATCTGTTTTGTCTGTGCGAACGATGTGTGGGTCCCCGGTTTGATCGCGGGCAGCCGCATGATTGTTGCATTGCCGGCCTCCGCCGCTGCAAAACCGACCATGCCAAGTTGAGCCGCTGTCACGGCAGCTGCGCCCACGAAAAACCGGCGACTTCGGTCGATCTCTTCTGCGATCTTGCTGGTGCGCATGGAAACGCTCCCTCGATTCTTTGCCAATGCGACGCATTCAAAGCTCGGCCGCGTTTTGCCTCACCGAACGTCTTATTCTAGGTCCTGTTTACAAAGTAGCCAGGCGTAGGCATCGGCGGATGGTAGCGATATGAAGGGCGTCGAGGAAGGAGCGCGCGAGCTTGTCGTATCGGGTGGCGATGGCACGGTTGATCTTGAGATGGCCGATCATGCGTTCG
>DATKNV010000124.1:0-22350 GCA_035541215.1 Allostellaceae bacterium
ACGACGTCGCTGAGGTTGTGTCCGGCATCCGCCAGCAGCGCCATGGAGCCGCCGATGAATCCGTAAGCGCCTTCGACCAGCACGAAGCCGAGGTTGAGCGCGGTCCCCACGGCGAAGGCGAGGCCGTAGTCGCGCTCTGCCGGCGGCGCGTGATGGTGGTGGCCATGGGAATGCGGCGTCGTGTCCAAGGGAGCCTCGCTCGCGCGATATTGGCGCAGCCGCGGCGCCCGCGCCACCGCCTTTGATCCGGATCAATGCGGCCCTGCCCCGCACGTCTAGATTGCTGCCAAATGGACAGGACCGGGAGCAGTGCCATGACACGACGCGACGCGATGATCGGCATTGCGGCAGCCTCGACGCCCCTTGGGGCGCGCAAGGCCGGCGCGGCGGAGCTCGCCGCGATCGACCTGCCGCAACCCCGCAAGACCGGCGGCAAGCCGCTGATGGATGCGCTGCAGCTCAGGCACTCCACCCGGGAATATTCCGCGAAGCCATTGCCGCCGCAGGTGCTCTCGGACCTGCTCTGGGCGGCATTCGGGATCAACCGCCCGAGCGGCGACCGCACGGCGCCCTATTGGCGGCACGTCATGGTGATCGACGTGCTCGCGGCGATGGCCGACGGCGTCTATCTCTACGATCCCAAGGCGCTGAAGCTCCTCCCCTACATGGCCGGCGACATCCGCGCGGCGACGGGCTTGCAGGATTTCGTCGCGACCGCGCCGCTCAATCTCATCTACCTCGCCCATGGCGAGCGCATGACCGACGTCTCGCCCGAGGATCGCCGGCTCTACGCCTCCGTCGACGCCGGCTTCATCGGCCAGAACGTCTATCTCTATTGCGCCTCCGAGGGGCTCGCGACGGTGTTCCGCGGCGCGGTCGACTACGCGAAGCTCGCGCGCACGCTCAAGTTGCCGGAAGGCCAGTTCGTGACCTTCGCGCAGACCGTCGGATATCCCAAGGGCTGACATGCGCACGCTGCCGCTCTCCCGGGTCTACCAGCTCATCGAGGCCGGGCCGACCGTGCTGCTGACGACGGCGCGCAAGGGCCGCGCCAACGTCATGACCATGTCCTGGCACATGATGGTGGAGTTCGAGCCGCCGCTCATCGCCTGCATCGTCAGCAATGCCAATTACAGCTTCAACGCCCTCCGCGCGACCGGCGAATGCGTGATCGCGATCCCCGCGGCAAAGCTCGCGCGGAAGGTCGTGCAAGTCGGCAACGTCTCCGGCCGCGACATCGACAAGTTCGAGCGCGCGGGCCTGACGCCGCTGCCGGCGAAGCGCGTGGCGGCGCCGCTGGTGGCGGAATGCTTCGCCAATCTCGAATGCAAGGTCGTCGATCGGCGCCTCGTCGGGAAATACTGTCTCTTCATCCTCGAGGCGGTGCAGGCCTGGATCGATCCGAGGCAGAAGCATCCGAAGATGCTGCACCACCGCGGCTACGGCAGGTTCGTCGTCGATGGTGCGTTGATAAAGATCAGGTCGAGCAAGCCCTGACGCCCTCACCCTCCCAGCGCTTCGCGCTGGGCCCCAACCCTCTCCCATCTTCGATGGGAGAGGGACTTTTCTTCCCTCTCCCGCTCTGCGGGAGAGGGTTGGGGCCCGTTGCGCAGCAACGGGAGGGTGAGGGTCTCGGCCATTTGAATTGACCGATGGCGCCGCCGCTCCTACGTTCGCCACGGGGAGGAGAGAGCATGGCCAAATTCCTGATCGCGCCGCACATGCGGCTCCACGAGTGGGTCGCGGAGGAGAAGGGATATTTCGCGACCGAGGGGCTCGACTACGAGTTCCGCGACGAGCTCGTCTCGAAGGCCGGGAAGAAGCACGATCTCGGCGACAAGGTCGGGGCCTTCCAGACCTTCGAGCAGGGACGCACCACCGACGTGAGCTGCGCCTGCCACTGGACCGTCAACGTCGCGGCCTCGAAGGGGCACGGCAAGCTCTACGCCGACGCCTATTCGGTCGCGCCCGCCGCGGTCTTCGTGCCGCCGGAGTCCGCGATCTCGCATCCCTCGGAGCTCGCGGGCGTGCCGATCTCCGTGGGCTACCAGTCCGGGAGCCACTACTCCACGATCCAGGCGCTCGAGCAGTACATGAAGCTCGAGGAGATCAAGCTCTCCTTCGCAGACGGGCTCCTCTTCAAGCGCATGGAGCTCCTGATCGACCGCAAGGTGCCTGCGGCGGCGCTCTTCAGCGGGCCATACTATTTCATGGAGCAGCTTGGCTTCCGTAAGATCATCGACACCACCTTCATGATGGCCTCGATGCTCACCGGCGATCCCGACCCCGAGGACGTGCGCAAATACTTCCGCGCGCTCCGCAGGGCACAGCGCGCGATCGACCTCCGGCCGGAGCTCTACACGCACCACTACGAGAAGGAATTCCCGGAGCGCTTCCGCGGGCAGATGGATACGCGGCGCTGGGGCCCGGGCGAGCGCATCGTCTTCGAGCCCTACACCAAGGAGGTCTTCGAGGAATCCTTCGAGTGGATCGCCCGGCACCGCATCTTCCCGGAGGGGGAGATGGGCGCGGGCGTTTATGAGGACGCGGTCTGCTCGCTCGCGGCTCAATAGCGGCGATACCCTCACTCTCCCGCGCGCAGCGCGGGAGGGTGAGGGCGTGCGACGCCTAAACTCGTTGACCCCGCATCGTCCCGCTCCTACCGTCGCGCCGGAGGTGGAGCGATGCTGGCGAATGCGCAAGTCCTGAACTTCATCGACGGCGAGTACCGCCCGTCGAATCGCACCTTTGAGAACCGCTCGCCGGTGACGGGAAAGCTCGTCTCCCAGGTGCACGAGGCGAGCGCCGCCGACGTCGATGCCGCGGTCAAGGCCGCGCGCGCCGCGCTCAAGGGGCCCTGGGGCAAGATGAGCCCCAACGACCGCGGAGAAATTCTCCGCGCGGTCGCGGCGGGGATCACCAAGCGCTTCGAGGATTTCCTCGAGGCCGAGATCGCCGATACGGGAAAGCCGCATTCCGTCGCCTCCCACCTCGACATCCCCCGCGGCGGCGCCAATTTCTCGATCTTCGTGGAGATCGCCAAGAACGCCGCCACGGAGTCCTTCCAGACCCAGCTTCCGGGCGGCCGCACCGCGATCAACTACGCGATCCGCGCGCCCCGCGGGGTCGTCGCGGTGGTCTGCCCCTGGAACCTGCCCTTCCTGCTGATGACATGGAAGGTGGCGCCCGCGCTCGCCTGCGGCAATGCCGTGGTGGTGAAGCCCTCGGAGGAGACCCCGACGACGGCGGCGCTCTTGGGCGAGGTCATGAACGCCGCGGGGGTGCCCAAGGGCGTCTACAACGTCGTCCACGGCTTCGGCCCGGGCTCGGCGGGCGAGCTCCTGACGCGGCATCCCGGCGTCGACGCCATCACCTTCACGGGCGAGACCGCGACCGGCGCCGCCATCATGAAGGCCGCGGCCGACGGCATCCGTCCGGTCTCCTTCGAATTGGGCGGCAAGAATCCCGCGCTCGTCTTCGCGGACTGCGATTTCGAGCGCGCCGTCAACGAGACCGCGCGCTCCGTCTTCGACAATGCCGGCCAGATCTGTCTCCAGACCGAGCGGGTCTACGTGGAGGCGCCGATCTTCGAGCGCTTCGTCGAGGCGCTGAAGGAGAAAGCCGAGGCACTGAGGCCCGGCGAGCCGCACGCGAAGACCACGACCATCGGCCCCGTCATCAGCCTCGGCCACCGCGAGAAGATTCTCTCCTTCTATAGGAAGGCGGCGGCGGAGGGCGCGCGCGTCGTCACCGGCGGCGGCGCCTTCGAGATGGAGGGCGAGCTCGAGGGCGGCGCCTGGGTCAGGCCCACGATCTGGACCGGTCTTCCCGAGAGCTCCGAGGTCGTGCGCGAGGAGATCTTCGGCCCCTGCTGCCACATCGCGCCTTTCGAGCGCGAGGAGGAGGCGGTGGGGCGCGCGAACGACACGCGCTACGGCCTCTGCGCCACGCTCTTCACCCGCGACACCTCGCGCGTCCACCGCATCGCGCGCGAGCTCGAGGTCGGCATGCTCTGGGTCAACAGCTGGTTCCTGCGCGACCTCCGCACGCCCTTCGGCGGCTCCAAGCAATCCGGCATCGGCCGCGAGGGCGGGCTCCACTCGCTCGAGTTCTATTCCGAGCTGCGCAACGTCTGCATTCAGCTCTAGGCACAGTCAGGAGAGCACCCATGACCGGCAAGCTCCTCTACAGCGTCATCACCCCGCACTCTCCGCGCATGGCGGTGGAGGAGACGGCGCCCGCGTTCTTGAAGGGCGTGCTCGCGGGCTCGAAGGAGCTCGGCGCCGCCTTGCGCGCGGCGAAGCCCGATCTGCTGATCGTGCATTCGACGCACTGGGTCTGCTCCTTCCTCTGGTACGTGACCTGCCACGAGCGGCACCGCGGCTTCTGCGTCGCCGACGAGGCGCCGGACATGATCCCGGGCCTCCCCTACGACCGGCCCGGCGATCCCGTCTTCGCGGAGGCGCTGGTGAAGCAGCTCCAGGGCGCCGGCGTTCCCTGCGGCCGCAACGCGAGCCCGCATTATCATTGGGATTACGGCTCCTACGTGCCGCTGCACTATCTCGACCCCGAGCAGAAGATTCCGACGGTGCTCGTGGGCACCTGCCTCATGTCGGACCTCGAGGAGTGCCTGAAGGTCGGCGGCCTCGTCCGGCGCACGGTCGAGGAGACCGGACGGCGCGCGGTCTTCGTCTCCAGCACCGCGCTCGCGCACAAGATCGTCCGCGGCCCCGACACCTGGCCGCCCGCGGAGCATCAGGAGAACGACCGCCGCTTCATCGAGATGATCCGCAAGGGCGAGGTGAAGGCGGTGAAGCGCTGGCTCCCCGACTACACCAAGGCCGTCGTCGCAGAGATGGGCGGAAGGAACGTCGCGACCATGCTCGGCACGATCGACGAGAATTGCCCGCGCCTCCTGGGCGCGAGCTACGGCGCTTACGGCCAGTCCTCCGCGAGCGGCAACATCAGCCTCTCGATCCAGGAAGCGGCCTAGTCCGCTACGCCCCAGGTCCGGCTCGGCGCGCTGGCAAAGCAGCGCGCGAGCATGCATGCTGCGCCGATGGAGGGCGCTCCGTCGCTGGTCGCGACCGTCGTCGTCAGCCTGACGCTCGCTTATCTCGGCGGCATGCTCGCTCGCGCGGCACGGCTTCCGCCTCTTTTGGGATATCTCCTCGCGGGCGTCGTCGTCGGGCCGTTCACGCCGGGCTTCGTCGCGGATCAGCGCGTGGTCGAGGAGCTCGCGGAGATCGGCGTCGCGCTCCTGCTGTTCGGCGTCGGATTGCACTTCTCGCTCGGCGACCTCGTCGCCGTCTGGCGCGTCGCAGTCCCGGGCTCGCTGCTGCAAATCGCCATTTCCGCCGGTCTAAGCTTCGGCGTCGGGCGCTTCATCGGCTTCGGCGCGTCGGAATCCGCCCTGCTCGCGATCTGCCTCGCGACGCCGAGCACCGTGGTGGCGACGCGCACGCTGCAGGATCGGGACCAGCTTCGCAGCGCCACCGGCCGGGTCGCGCTGGGCTGGCTTGTCATGCAGGACCTGCTCGTCGTGGGCGTCCTCATCATGCTCCCCGGCAGCGTCACCGGATTTGCCGCGCAATACGGCGCCGCGGCCGAGCTCGCATTCAAGCTGTTGGAGGTGCTGGTCTTCGTCGCGGGCATGCTCCTGCTCGGGCGCTGGCTCATCCCGTGGGTCCTCGCGCGCACCGCGCATGAGGGGACGCAGGAGCTGTTCCGGCTCTCGGTTCTCGTGGCCGCGCTCGGAATCGCCTATCTCTCCTCCGCGCTCATCGGGGTCTCCCTGGCGCTGGGCGCGTTCTTCGCCGGCGTCGTTATCGCCGATTCCGACGTGAGTCATCAGGCCGCGGGCGAGTCGGTGCCGGTGCAGCAGCTCTTCACCGTCCTGTTCTTCGTCTCCGTGGGGATGCTCTTCGATCCCACGATCTTCCTCCACGCGCCGCTGCACATCGCGGCGGTCGTCGCGGCAGTCGCCCTCGGCATCTGGCTCGTCACTGCGGTCGTCCTGCTTCTACTGCGCGCCGCGCCGCGGGGGGCTCTCGAGGTCGCGGCCGCCCTCGCGCAGATCGGCGAGTTCTCGTTCATCCTCAGCGGAGTCGGCGTAGCGCAGGGCCTGCTGCCGACGCACGGCCGGGACCTCGTCCTCGCGGCCGCGCTGATCTCCATCTTGCTGCAACCCGCGGTCTTTCGAGCCGCGCGTGCGGCCGGCGCGCGGCTCGAGAAGATCGCGTTCCTGCGCCGTTGGCATTCCCGGCGGCGCGGGACGCGCCCGCAGGGAGACCAGGAGCCGCTCGAGCGTCACGCGATCATCGTGGGGCACGGCCGCGTCGGCAGCGTGATTGCCGCGAGGCTCCGCCAGCAGGGGATACCCTACATCGTCATCGAGCAGAGCCTGCGGGCGGCGCGGCTCCTGCGGCGCGAGGGCATTCCGGTCGTCTATGGCGACGCCGCCTGGCCGGAGGTGCTCGATGCCGCGCATCCCGAGCGCGCGCGTCTCCTCGTCATCGCAGTGCCGGAGCGAAGCGCCGCCCGGCGCATCCTGACGGCGGCCCGCCGGGTCAATCCCGGAATCGAGCTCGTCGTGCGGACCCATAGCCACGAGGAAGCGGATTGGCTCGCGCGGCACGAGGTCGGATTGGCGGTGATGGGCGAGCAGCACGCCGCCGACGAGATGGCGCGCTACGTGCTGAAGCGCTTCGCGCGGTAGGCGAGGGGTCTTCGCCTCGCGCCCTAGGCGCCCGGATGCGGCGCGGTCCCGGGCAGCGCCTTGCAGGCGACGCGGGTGTAGCCGCCGGTCGCGGGGTCCTCGTAGGCAAGCGAGAAGGCGAGGACCTCGCAGACGCTCTTGGGCGCCTGGGTCTTGGCTTTTACTGGCTCGACCGTGCCGTCGGCGCGCCGCGCCACTTTCATCCGCATGGTGCCGTCGCCGGGAACCGGCACGAACGGCAAGGCGAGGCTAAGCGCTATGAAGGCGACGAGGCTCCGCTCGCCCCAGTTGAGCCGTTCCTCTCCGGTGAATTTCGAGATCATGGGGCCCTCCGCCGCCATCTCTTGCAAGAGATAGGCCGGAGAAGGGCGCGGGCATCCCCGCGCGCCCCGTTTTAATTCCGTGTGAGGCGGTGCTCGACCGTGAGCTCGGGCTTGCGGTTCAGGGTCTGGAAGACCACGCAATAGCGCTCGGTGAGCTTCAAGAGTGTCGCGAGCTGCTCGGGGCTTGCGTCGGTGTCGAGGTCGAAGCGGAGCCGGATCGCGCTGAAGCCCACCGGCGCCTCCTTGGCGACGCCGAGCGTGCCGCGGAAGTCGAGGTCGCCCTCGGCGCTGACGCTGCCCCGGCGCAGAGGGATTTCGAGCGCGGTCGCGACCGCCTTCAAGGTGACGCCCGCGCAGGCGACGAGCGCCTCCAGCAGCATGTCGCCGGAGCAGAGCGCGATCCCGTCGCCGCCCGTCGCGGGATGGAGCCCCGCCTCGACGAGCGCGCGTCCGGTCTCGACCTTGCAGGTGAGGCTCTCGCTCCCGATCTCGCCCTTGGCCCTGAGCGTGATCACCGCCGCCTCGGGATTGTCGCGATAGCGCTGCTTCAGCGGCGCCTGCAGGGCGCGGAGATTGTCGGCTCGCATGGGGAAGGTCCTCTGGGGATTGTTGGGCGAGGTCGAGTTACCGCAGGGATCGAGGGCTTTCAAGTCCTGTCGCTTGCGATGCGCGGATCTCCGCAACGGGCGCTGAAGCGGTCTTGCGCGGGCCAAGGCTGAGGGTCGAGTTTGGCCCCCAAGCAGACATGGCTCCGACGGTCGAGTGCACTAAACGAAAGCTCCGCCGGCGGTGGATTGATCGGCGGGAGCAAGGCGATGAAGCTATCGCGGTCAGTGACTTTGGGTCACTCTCTCGTCGACCCGATTAGGCGCCCACTGCAATAGTGTCTCCGGATCGCTCAGGCGATGCCGAAGCGGGAATCCGGCCGCACGTATCCCGCGCCAACCGCCGACCTCAGACCCGCTGCGGGGTATCGTTGATTTTCGGTCCATCGAATTCGAACCCGTCGGTCCCCGGTGCTTCGCAGTGTTCCTACGCCTGAGCGTGGTTCCGGAATCAAACCGCGGTATCCTTTGTACGGTAGCGAAGCGGTCTATTCAGTCGCGCTAAATCGATATACTGTCGGCCGTCCCAACTTGCGGTTTCCGGAAATTGGTTTGGCATTGACGCGTCACCATACCAGCTGCGGCGAGCACCTCAATTGAACATGGCGAGCGACACCAACCGGAAGCCGGTAGTGCGGTCGAGCGCTTACGCCGAGCCGATCGCAGGGATCGAGCGCGGCGCTCCGGCACCGCTGTTCCTCAGCCTCCTCGTCGCCTTCGAGCTGCTGAATCCGTCTGCGGGCGCGCCCTCTTCGGCGCCGCGCCGAGCGCATTACTTCCGTTCGAGTAAATCTACCGACCGGCGATTGGCACGGTACATGACGGCCCGGTTGGAAATAGCCGGCGAGATTAGCGCCCCCGATTGAACGCATGCGCCCGAGCATCCTCATGATGGGCACGATATGAAACGGGTGCCCGCAATCGGTGAAGCGGAAAATCGAGTGCGAATTCTCGAATGTTCCGGCTGCGGGCTGCGCCATGAGATCGCAGCATTGCCGCCGGGTCATTCGGCCAAGTGCCGGCGCTGCGGCGGACCCCTTCTCAACGTCCCCTTCAATTCGCTTCAGAGAACGCTTGCCTTGGCGATCACAGGGCTCGTCCTGGTCGTCATGGCGAACACGATGCCCTTCATCTCCTTCGACATTGGGGGACGCATCCAAGCCGCAAACATGATCACGGGCGCGCTCGTCATGACAGATCAGGGCCTGTGGCCGCTCGCCGCCGTGGTGCTGCTCACGACCCTCGTAGCGCCCGTGCTCAAGCTCGGCGCCATCTGCTACGTGCTACTGGGGCTGCGCGCCCCGCGCCCGCCGCACGATTTGCCTCTCGTCTTTCGCTGGCTCGAATTCCTGCATCCGTGGTCGATGATCGAGGTCTACCTGCTGGGGATCCTCGTTGCCTACGTGAAGCTCTCGGCCATTGCCTCCCTCGAGATCGGCGTGGCCTGCTACGCGCTTGCGCTTCTTATGGTCGTGATGATCGCGATCGATTTCGTACTCGGCCCGGAAGTCGTTTGGCGCGAAATGGAGGATCGCGGCCTGATCGAGCCGCCCGCGATCGCGGACCGAAGCAATCTCGTATTGTGCGAGACGTGCGATCTGGTCGCGCCAAGCGGCGGGCATTCAGCGGCTTGTCCCCGGTGCGGCGCTCGGCGGCATTTTCGCAAACCCGAGAGTCTGACGCGAAGCTGGGCTCTCGTGATAACCGCGGCAATTCTCTACCTCCCGGCCAACATACTCCCGATCCTGACGGTGATTTCCTTCGGACGCGGCGCGCCCGACACGATCTTGAGCGGCATAAAGGGCCTGTTTCTCGCGGGCATGTGGCCGTTGGCGCTTCTTGTCTTCTTTGCCAGCATCGCCGTCCCCGCCCTCAAGATCGGCGGCTTGGTGCTGCTGCTGATCACGACGCAGCGCCGCAGCCGCTGGCGGCTCCGCGATCGGACGCTCCTCTACCGCATCGTCGAGTCGGTCGGGCGCTGGTCGATGATCGACATCTTCATGCTCTCGATCCTCGCTGGGCTCGTCCGTCTGGGCTCTATAGCCACGATAGAGCCGGGCGTCGGCGCCATATCCTTCGCCGCCGTCATCATCACCACCATGTTTGCGGCATCCGCTTTCGATCCCCGACTCATGTGGGATGCCGCAGGAGAAAACCGATGACCAATGAGACGTCAGACGCCGCCAAGCCTTTGCCGGAACCGAGGCTTCGACGCCGCCGGTTCTCGATCATCTGGATCTTGCCCATCGTCGCGGCGGCCATCGCGGGTTGGCTCGGCTACATCACCTATGGCGAGAAGGGACCCACGATCACGATAACCTTCAAGACCGCCCTGGGGCTCGAGGCCGGCAAGACGCGAATAAAGCATCACGACGTCGAGCTGGGGATCGTGCAGCGTATCGATCCCTCTCCGGATTTGTCGAGCGTGGTGGTCCACGCGCAGATGAACAAGCTCGCCGAAGCCCACATGAACGAAGGATCGAAGTTCTGGGTGGTCCGGCCGCGTTTCGGCATTACCAACCTCTCGGGCATCGAGACGCTGGTTTCCGGGAGCTACATCGAGATGGACCCGGGAAGCGGCAAGCGCACTCGCTCATTTGTGGGGCTCGAGGAGCCGCCGATCGTGCGCGCGGACACTCCCGGCACCACCTACGTCCTCTCGACCGACAAGCTCCGCGGCTTCGGTGCGAACTCGCCGGTGTTCTTCCGTGGCATCGAAGTCGGCGAGGTCGTCAGCACCAGCTTCGTCAGCATCGAGAAGGGCTTCACCGTCCACGTCTTCGTGCGAGCGCCGTACGACGGCTTCGTCCATCAAGGCACGCGGTTCTGGAACGCGACGGGCATCAACCTTAGCTCCGAGTCCGGCGGATTCAAGGTGCAGATGGAATCGCTCGAGGCGGTTCTTGCCGGAGGAATTGCATTCGAGACGCCGCAATCCGCCCGCGACAGACCGCAACTCCCCGCGGACACGGTCTTCCCTCTCTACGACGACCGCGCCACCGCCCAGGAGTCCGCCTACACGAAGCGCGTCTCCTGGATGTTCGTTTTCGACGGGTCGGTGCGCGGGCTCGATGTCGGCGCCCCCGTTGAGATGAGCGGCATAAAGATCGGCCGGATCGTTGACGTGCACTTGGTGCTCGATGCCGAAAAGAAGACGGTGACCGTTCCCGTTCTCTGCGAAATCGACCTCGACCGCGTCGGAATCATCAATCTCTCCCCCGAGCAGATCAGGCAATTCGGGTCCGATGACCTCTCGCAGAACTTGGTGGAGTTGGGCATGCGCGCGCAGCTCCGTACCTCGAGCCTGCTTACGGGATCCCTCTTCGTCGCGCTCGATTTCTTCCCCGATGCTCCGCCGGCCAAGATCGATTTATCCGGCTCTTATCCCAAGATCCCAACGGTGCCGTCGACGATGGACAGCATAACGCGCTCCATCAATCGGACGCTCGACAAGGTGGCGGCGCTACCGCTCGACGACCTCGTCAAGAGCGTCCGTGAAACGCTCGAAGCGGCCCAGCTGCTCATGCGAAACACCGACACGCGGGTCGGCCCGCTGATCACGAGTCTCCGTCAGACCTCGGACGAGGCCACTTTGGCACTCAAATCCGTCAACTCCGGCTACGGTCGTGACTCCGAGCTTCGGGGCGAGCTCATCACGGTCCTCAGGCAGCTAACGGAGACGATGAAATCGATAAATTCCTTGGCCAACTATGTTCAGCAGCATCCGGAGTCCTTTGTTCGCGGGAAGGGGATATCCCAATGAGCTCGGCATTCACGTCGCGTCGGGTCGTCTTGGCGACGTTCCTGGCGTTGCCGGGCTTGACGGCATGCGGATCATCGCCGGCGCCACGTCTCTTCACACTGGCTCCGCAGCCCTCAGCTGCGACGAGCCCGCTCGCGCAGACCATCAGCGTCAAGCGGGTCGGGATCCCCAAGTATCTCGACCGATTGCAGATCGTGCGGTATCGCGATCAGTACGAGTTGACCTCCTCCGAATTCATGCTTTGGGGCGAGGGACTCACCGACATGATAACGAGGGTGCTCGTTGCAAATCTTTCCGCGCGCCTGCCCCGCAGCCAGGTCTATGCGGCCTCCGGTTCGCTCACGGGACCCTCGGCGGATATCACGATCGAGATCGATATCGACAAGTTCGATCCCGATCCCAACGGCACTATCGTGCTGGCCGCGCAATGGATTGCCCATCGTCGCGGCAAGAACGATCAAATACACTCCGAGCGGATAGAGGTCGCACCGGCGTCAAACGACACGCCAGGTCAGGTAGCGGCGATGAGCGAGGCGCTTGGGCAGCTCTCGGGAAAGATCGCTTCCGGACTCTAATCCGAGGCGGGCGTTTTCTTCAGGACTGGGCGAAGGCTCGAAGAGGCGGCACCGGAGGCGAAATAGACCTCGGGCCCTGCAGCATCTTCCGGCCGCCCCACGCGGCGCAACGGATAAGGCAGGGTCAGCGGCCGAACCTCCCCCTCGGTTGCAAGCCGTCGTTCTGTCGATCAAGACCTTCAATGCGCGGCGTGCGGGTCACCGTACGTTTTCACCTGACGTCCACACGTGGCACTTCAGCGACCTTCAGCGAGAGGCAACGGATAGGCGCCTTCGGCCCGAAAGCAGAAGTTCCGCGGCTGAACCCACTTGGGGCTTATGGGTTCACGACCTAATTGATTGCCCCTTTGCCGCGAGAATGGACCTCCGTGTCCTCCGTGCCTCCGTGGTGAAACATCCGTTTTTCGCGACGCGCTCGCATCGGACTCGCCGACCCTGTAAATTGGCGGCCTTTATTTTCCAAACCGGGTTCCCATGCACGACGAGTTCTATCGCATCAAGCGCCTTCCGCCCTACGTCTTCGCCGAGGTGAACGCGCTCAAGGCCAAGGCGCGCGCGGCGGGGAGGGACGTGATCGATCTCGGCATGGGGAACCCCGACGCGCCCACCCCCGATCACATCGTCCAGAAGATGATCGAGGCGGTGCAGAATCCGCGCGCGCACGGCTATTCCTCCTCGCGCGGCATCCCCGGCTTGAGGCGCGCCTACGCCGCCTATTACGCCCGCCGCTTCGGCGTCGAGCTCGATCCCGAGCGCGAGATCATCACGACGCTCGGCTCCAAGGAGGGCTTCGCGAACCTCGCGCAGGCGATCACCGCGCCCGGCGACATCGTGCTCGTGCCCAATCCGTGCTATCCGATCCACGCCTTCGGATTCATCATGGCCGGCGCCTCCGTGCGGCACGTGCCGGTGGGGCCGGGTGTCGATTTCCTGGGGGAGCTTGCGAAGGCGATGGCGCACAGCGTGCCGGCACCCACTGCGCTCGTCCTCAATTTTCCGGCAAACCCCACCGCGCAGACCGTCGGCCTCGATTTCTACGCGGAGGTCGTCGCGTTCTGCCGCAAGCACGGGGTGATCCTCCTTTCCGACATCGCCTATGCCGAGGTCTTCTTCGACGGCAACCCGCCGCCCTCGGTGCTGCAGGTGCCGGGGGCCAAGGAGATCGCGGTCGAGTTCTCCTCGCTCAGCAAGACCTACTCCATGGCGGGCTGGCGCATCGGCTTTGCGGTCGGGAACGCGCGGCTCATCGCCGCGCTTGCGCGCGTCAAATCCTATCTCGATTACGGCGCCTTCACGCCGATCCAGGTCGCAGCGACCGCCGCCCTCAACGGACCCCAGGACTGCATCGAGGAGATGCGCGAGCGCTATCGCGCCCGGCGCGACGCGCTGGTGGACGGGCTCCGCCAGGCCGGCTGGGAGATACCCGTGCCCGAGGCCACCATGTTCGCCTGGGCGCCGGTGCCGGAGCGCTTTTCCAACATGGGAAGCCTCGCCTTCTCGAAGCTGCTGCTCGAGGAGGCCAATGTGGCGGTGGCGCCCGGCGTGGGCTTCGGCGAATACGGCGAGGGCTTCGTGCGCATCGCCCTCGTCGAGAACCGCCAGCGCCTCCGGCAAGCCTGCCGCAATATCAAGCAGTTCCTGGCCCGCGCGAGCGGCGGCGAGCGGCCGCCGCAGCCCCGCCACGCCCGCGCCGTCGCGGCCTCTTCGGGCGGCTGACAATGTTCTGGTAACCCTCCTCTGCTGAAGTGTAGGACGGCGTCCCAGCCGCTTGGGGCGCCTTCCGCGCTTCCTCGAGGAGTCTTCGGTGTCGTTGGTCGCTCATGCCTTGGATAGCCGGGTGCAGCCGGCGCTCTCCGCCGTTCTCGCGCGGCTGCGCCAATGGGTGGGCGTGGGCGGAGCTAGGACCTCGGCAACGGGCGACGAGCCGCTCGTCCTCACGAACCGCATCCCGAGCGAGGACGAGATACCGCCGCTCGACCGTCTCACCATCGCCCAGTGGCTTTGGGGCGCGGGCTTCCACCTGCCCGGCGGCGCCGAGCACGTCCTCGAGCTCGTGAAGCCCTTCGCGCTCAATCCCGCCATGAGCATGCTCGACGTCTCCGCCGGTCTCGGCGGCGGCGCGCGGGCGATCGCGGCGGCCTTCGGCACCTACGTCACGGGCCTCGAGCGCGATCCCGAGCTCGCGCGGCGCGGCATGGAGATGTCCGTCCTCCAGGGCATGCAGAAGCGCGCGCCCGTCGAGGCCTACGATCCCGAGACCCTCGAGCTCAGGACCGGCGCCTTCGACTGCGTCCTCGGGCGCCTCGCGACCCACGGGCTCCAGGACAAGGAGCGCTTCCTGCGCGTCCTCAATCTCAGCCTCAAGGCGCGGGGCCAGCTCCTGCTCACGGATTTCGTCGTCGAGCCCAAGGCCGGCGGACGGCCGGAGCTCGCGGTCTGGGAGCGCGCGCAGAAGCGGCCGCCGCAGCTCTGGAGCCTCAACCAGATGGCGGAGCGCCTCGCCGCGCTCGGCTTCGAGATCCGCGTCACCGAGGACACGACCGAGGCCTATCGCCGCCTCATCGTCGCGGGCTGGTCCCAGCTCCTTCATACCGTCGATCTCCGGAGCATGCCGCGGAAGCACCTGGTCTCGATCCTCGACGAAGCCGAGGCCTGGGTGCACGCGATCGCCGCGCTCGAGAGCGGCGCGCTTAGGGCCTACCGGTTCTACGCGCTCGCGAGTAAAGGCCGCGCGGGCGCGAAGCGCTGAGTCCCCGCAAGGCTCACTTCCGCGCGAGCTCCTGTCCGAACATCAGGCGATGGCCGTCCGGCGTCGTGACGAGCATCTCGCGCATGCCCCAGGGCTTGTCGGCGGGCTCGGTGCAAGTGGCGCCGCGCGCGGCGATCTCGCGGTGGAGCGCATCGAGGTCGTCGACCTCGACATAGCCGAACCAGCTATGGTCGCCGATCTCCGAGGCGGGCGGCATGCCCGGGCAGTTCCCGAGCATGATCCGCACGCCCTCGCGCTCGACGAGCCGCCAGTCGCTCGCGACCTGCCAGGCCGTGCGAAATCCGAGCACCTCCTCGTAGTAGCGGGCACTACGGTCCAGGTCCTGCACCGCCAGGACGAAGGCCCAGGACCGTAACGCCACGGCGTCGCTCTAGCCCTGCTTGTCCAGGAAGATCTCGCGATCGGTGCCGCACTCCTTGGAGCTGTATGTGCCCTTGAAGTGAGTGCCGCTGAACGTGCCGCTGAAGGGGTAGGCCGACCATTTGCCGGAAGCGCTGCCGTCGGCCTTCACCACGCCCACGATGTTGAAGGTGTATTGCTGCGAGGCATAGCTGCCGGCGATCTTGCCGTCCTTGATGGTGACGGTGGCGGTCGTCGCGGGACAACGATGGCCGCCGGACGTGCCGCCGCCGGACGCGGATCCGCCCTTCCACTGGCCGTCGAAAGGTCCCGCGGCGTGGGCGGTGCCGAGCTGCGCGACTGCAATCACGGCGGCGGCAATGAGCATCCTACGCATGGTCACCCCCTCGAATAAGTGTGGTTAAGAAAACTAGCTCGCGCAGTGGTCGTGAGCAATCGCACCGCAAAATCCGCCGCCGGATTGACAGGCGCAGCGCCCCCCACTATGGTCCCGGCCTCGCGCGGGGCCCTGGGCCCCGCCGCTCGTTTCGAGGACCCGTCCGATGAAGATCGCGAACTCGCTGAAGTCGCTGAAGAAGCGCGACAAGAACTGCCGGATCGTGCGCCGCAAGGGCCGCGTCTACGTCATCAACAAGACGAACCCCCGCTACAAGGCGCGCCAGGGCTGAGCCCGGCGCCGCCTTCGGGCGAGCCCAAACCGCGCCCTCGGGGCGCGGTTTTTTTGTTGGTTTTGAGGCCTCTCTCTGACTAGATACCGGGCATGCGCATGCCCGAGCCTGATGCCGGCATCATCGCGCGGCGCGCCGAGATCGCGGCGGCGCTCCGGCGGATCGTGCCGGGCGAGGGCGTGATCGAGGCCGAGGAGGAGCGCCGCCCCTACGAGAGCGACGGTCTCACCGCCTACCGCAACCTGCCGCTTCTGGTGGTGCTGCCCTCGACCACGGAGCAGGTGGCGGCGGTGCTCCGCTACTGCCGCGACAACAGGATCAAGGTGGTGCCCCGCGGCGCCGGAACCTCGCTCTCCGGCGGCGCCTTGCCGCTCGCCGACGGGATCGTCCTCGGCATGAGCAAGTTCAACCGCATCCTCGAGATCGATTTCCCGAACCGCTGCGTCGTGGCGCAGCCGGGCGTGACCAATCTCGGCATCACCCAGGCCGTGCAGCACGCGGGCTTTTATTACGCCCCCGATCCCTCGAGCCAGATCGCTTGCACCATCGGCGGCAACGTCGCGGAGAATTCCGGCGGCGTGCATTCCCTCAAATACGGCCTCACCACTAACAACGTGCTGGGGATCGAGCTCGTGACGATCGACGGCGAGGTGGTCCGCCTCGGCGGCAAGCATCTCGAGGCCGAGGGCTACGATCTCCTGGGCGTGATGGTGGGCTCCGAAGGGCTTCTCGGCGTCGTGACGGAGGTCACGGTCCGCATTCTGCAGAAGCCGCCGACGGCGCGCGCACTGCTGATCGGCTTTCCCAGCAGCGAGAGCGCCGGCAACTGCGTCGCCGCCGTCATCGCCGCCGGCGTCATTCCCGGCGGCATGGAGATGATGGACAAGCTCGCCATCGATGCCGCGGAGGACTTCGTTCACGCGGGATATCCGCGCGATGCCGAGGCGCTCCTCATCGTGGAGATCGATGGGCCGAAGGCCGAGGTGGATCATTTGATCGGCTGCGTCGAGGCGATCGCGCGGCAGAACCACGCGATCTCCTGCCGGGCCAGCCAAAATGACGAGGAGCGCCTCGCCTTCTGGGCCGGTCGCAAGGCGGCCTTCCCTGCGGTCGGCTGCATTTCCGGGGATTATTATTGCGTCGACGGCACCATCCCGCGCAAGCGCCTCCCCGACGTGCTCCGGGGCATGACCGAGCTCAGCCGGAAATACGGGCTCCGCGTCGCCAACGTGTTCCACGCCGGCGACGGCAATCTGCATCCGCTGATCCTCTACGACGCGAACAAGCCGGGCGAGGTCGAGCGCGCGGAGGCGCTGGGCGCGGACATTCTTTGCCTATGCGTCGAAGTCGGCGGCGTCCTCACCGGCGAGCACGGCGTCGGCGTCGAGAAGCGCGACCTCATGGACCGGATGTTCGCTCCCGTCGATCTCGAGCAGCAGATGCGGCTCAAATGCGCCTTCGATCCCGAGGGGCTGCTCAATCCCGGCAAGGTTTTCCCGCAGCTCCATCGCTGCGCCGAACTCGGCCGCATGCACGTGCACAAAGGCCGACTGGCCTTCCCCGACATCCCCCGCTTCTGATCGCCCGGCGATGACGCGGTTCCGCCCGAAGGACGTGCGCGAGCTCGCGGAGCTCGTGACCGCCGCGGCCGCCAAGGGCGAGGCGATGGAGGTGATCGCCGCCGGTACCAAGCGCGGCCTCGGCCGGCCCGTCGAGGTGCCGCATCAGCTCGATGCGACGGCCTTCGCGGGCATCAAATCCTATGAGCCCGAGGAGCTGGTGCTGACGGCGGGGCCGGCGACGCCGATGACGGAGGTCGCGCGCATTCTCGCGGACGCGCAGCAGATGCTCCCCTTCGAGCCCGGCGATTGGGGCCCGCTCTACGGCGGTTCCGCCGGGAAGCAGACCCTGGGCGGCGTCCTCCTCTGCAACATCGCGGGACCGCGGCGGCCGAAGCAGGGCTCGGCACGCGATCACCTCCTGGGCTTTCACGCCGTGAGCGGCCGCGGCGAGGCCTTCAAGGCCGGCGGCCGGGTGATCAAGAACGTCACGGGCTACGACCTCTCGAAGCTCATGTGCGGCTCCTTCGGAACGCTCGCGGTGGTGACGGAGGTGACGGTCAAGGTGCTGCCCGCGCCGGAGGCGACGCGGACGCTGGTGCTCCCGGGCCTCGACGACGCGCGAGCGGTCGAGGCGATGACGCTGGCGCTCAACGGCCCGCACGACGTGAGCGGCGCCGCGCATCTGCCGGCGGAATTCGGCATGAAGACGCTGCTGCGGCTCGAGGGGCCGGTGCCCTCGGTCGAGGCGCGCGTCGCGGCGCTCCGGCGCGAGCTCGCGGAATTCGCCGCGGCGGACGTGCTGAGCGATGCCGCCGCGACGGCGCCCTGGCGCGATCTCGCGGACCTCGCGGCCTTCGCGGCCGAGCCCTCTCCGGCGCTCTGGCGCGTCTCGGTGGCGCCGCAGGCGGGGCCAGCGATTGCCGCCGCCGCGCGGACCCTGCAGGCGCGCTATCTCTACGATTGGGGCGGCGGGCTCCTCTGGATCGCAGTCGAGGCCGCGCGCGATGCCGGTGCCGCGGTGCTCCGCGGCGCGCTCCGCGAGGCCGGCGGCCATGCGACGCTGGTGCGCGCCTCGGAGGCGCTCCGGGCGGAGATCCCGATCTTCGAGCCGCAGCCGCCGGCGCTCGCGGCCTTGGGAGCGCGGATCAAGGAGAGCTTCGATCCCGCCCACATCCTCAATCCCGGCCGCATGTACCGCGAGCTATAGATGCAGACGAGCTTCTCCCTCGCCCAGCTCGCCGACGCCGACATCCGCGAGGCCGACAAGATCCTGCGCAATTGCGTCCATTGCGGCTTCTGCACCGCGACCTGCCCGACCTACGTCCTGCTCGGCGACGAGCTCGACGGTCCGCGCGGCCGCATCTACCTCATCAAGGAGACGCTGGAGCGCGGCGAGCCCGCGACGCCCAAGCTCGTGAAGCATCTCGACCGCTGCCTCTCCTGTCTCTCCTGCATGACGACCTGCCCCTCGGGCGTCCACTACATGCACCTCGTGGACCAGGGCCGCCGGCGCATCGAGGAGACCTATCGCCGGCCGCTTCTCGACCGCGCCCTGCGGCGGGTATTGGCGATGGTGCTGCCGCGGCCCGGCCTCTTCCGCCTGGCGCTCCTGGGGGCGAAGCTCGCGCGGCCGTTGGCACGGCTCCTTCCCGCGCCGCTTGCGGCAATGCTGCGCCTCGCCGCGCATCCCGCGCACGCGCCCTCGCCGGTCGACCGGCCGCAGGTCTTTCCGGCGGAGGGATCGCGGCGGAAGCGCGTGGCTCTCCTCACGGGCTGCGTGCAGCAGGTGATCGATCCCGGGATCAACGAGGCTACGGTCCGGGTCCTGACGCGGCACGGTTGCGAGGTCGTGGTGGCCAGGGGCGCGGGCTGCTGCGGCGCGCTCGAGCATCATCTCGGCCGCGAGAGCCTCGAGCGCGTCCGCGCCAACGTCGATGCCTGGAGCGCGGAGGCGGCGGGGGCGGGGCTCGACGCCATCGCGATCAACGCCTCCGGCTGCGGCACCATGGTGAAGGATTACGGGTTCCTCCTGCGCGAGGACGCGCGCTATGCCGAGCCCGCGGCGCACGTCTCGGCGCTCGCGAGGGACGTGAGCGAGCTCCTGCGCGAGCTCGGGCTCCGCGCGCCCGCGATCGCGACGGGGCAGCGCGTGGCATACCACTCCGCCTGCTCGCTGCAGCACGGGCAGAAGATTCACGCGGTCCCAAAGCAGCTGCTGCAGCAAGCGGGCTTTGCGGTGCAGGAGGTGCCGGAGGCGCATCTCTGCTGCGGCTCCGCCGGCACCTACAACATGCTGCAGCCGGAGCTCGCGGGCGCGCTCAAGGCGCGGAAGCTCGCGAGCATCGCGAGCCTCGAGCCCGAGATCGTCGCCGCGGGAAACATCGGCTGCATCGCCCAGCTCGCGGACGGCGCGGGGATTCCCGTCCTCCACACGGTCGAGCTCCTGGATTGGGCGACGGGCGGGCCGAAGCCCGCGGCGCTCGGCTAGTCCGGTTCGCCCCTCCCCCCTCGAGGGGAGGGGGAATGAGAACCCGCGCTGGCTCCCCCTTCGGAGCAGCCGCGGCAGGAAGATCGAGATCGCGAGCACCGCGGCGCCGACCGCGGGCGGCACGCAGTTGGTGCCGCCGGCGAGCGCCCGGTCGAGCGATCTCCGCGACTCCAAGGTCTCGGCGAGCGGATGTAGTATCCGCCTTTGGGTATCGAGGCTTCCGCACGGAGGCTCACCGTCGATGTGGACCGACTACGAGCCAAGACCCCTGGCGCCCAAGCAGGGCGCGTTCGCTCCGCCTCGATGGGTCAAGAAACACCCATGGATCGCCGCCATGGCGATCGTCGTTCTGCTGGCGGCCGGCGTCATTTACGGGGAGTGGGTGATCGCGTTCGCCCACGAGCATTTGCGCGTTCTGTTGCCCGACGATCTCAAGCCGGTGCGGCCCGGACCGAAGATATCGCCGGAAATTGCTGCCTTCGCGGGATTCTGGGGCGGGGATCGCTGGGACGGCGGATCGCTTCCGCATTCCTTGGTCGTGGAGCGCATCAGCAGCGACCGCGCCGCAACCGTCGTTTACGCCTGGGGCACCGATCTCGAGGAAGTCCGCGACCATGGTTGGTGGCGACTTGACGGCAGATTCTCCCACGGACAACTCGTCATGCCGCTGCCGACCGACCGGTCGCTCGCATACGGGATCGGGGCGGACGGTCGTCTCCTGGGCCGCGAGACCGACCGCGCGGGCTGGCGCAGATACGTATTGCTGAACCGTATCGACAGCGAGGATGAGTCCGCGGCAGTGGCCGAGGCGAGCGAACGCGCGGACCGTTTGTGGCGGGAGATCGAGATCCCGGAGCGCGCGCAGATTGGCGCGGGCAAGAGTTCGGATGTGATGCTGCGCGCAACCCTCTATCGCACGGCGTTGCCCGGTCGCCAGCCGCTCATCGTCTTGAATCACGGATCGTCCCTGGTCGGGAGCCGGACGGAGATTTACCGGTTCGAGCAGCAGGCGCGCTTCTTCCTGTCGCTGGGCTACTCGGTGGTCGCGCCGATGCGAAGAGGTTACGGGAACTCCGGCGGTACTCGGGAGGAGGAGGAGCCAGTCGCGCCGCGCACACAGATCGATGCCGGACTCGAGGACATCGACGCGGTCGTCGAGGCCATGAAGGCGGAGCCCTTCGTCGACCCCAATCGCATCGTGCTGGCAGGCTTCGAGCGCGGCGGATTGCTGAGCCTCGACTATGCCGCTCGGTTTCCCGGCAAGGTCGCAGCCGTGCTGAATTTCTCGGGGTATTGGTCGCCGGCGATGTCGCGGGAAGGGGCCGTCAACGCCCAAGAGTTCGCTTCGCTCGGCGGTGTGAAAGTGCCGACGCTCTGGCTCTACGGCGCGACCGACCAATTCTACCCGCTCGAGCAGGCGCGGCGAAATTTCGCTGCGTTCGCGGCTGGCGGCGGCGCCGGCCGCTTCGTCGCCTTTCCGGACGCACCGAGCGTCGCGACTTACGGCAGCCGTCTTTTTTTCTGGACCGCGAAATGGGAGGCGATCGTCTCCGCGTTTCTCGGCGCTGCAGCTGCGCCCGCGGGTGCGGGGGTGACCTTGATGGAGATCAAGCAACCCGTTGGCAGCGGGCTGATGTCGGCTGCGGTCTACTATCCCGCCATCGAGTCGCACGACAGCAGCAGGCTCGGCATCTGGACCGTCGATGCGCTCCGCGATGCGCCGCCGCGCGACGGGCGGTTTCCATTGATCCTGCTCTCGCCGGGATACGGCGAGACGCGCACGACTTTTCACGATATTGCCACGGGCCTCGCCGACAACGGCTTCATCGTGGCAACCGTCGCGCATCCCGGCGACGATCCGCACGATCCCGATGCATGGCGGAGCGACCGCGTTCTGGTCGGGCGGGAATACGATCTGCGTGCCGTTCTCGACGCGGTCCTCGCGGACCCGGTCCTCCGCGACCACATAGATCCCGATCGTATCGCGGTCGCGGGATTCGGGATGGGGGGATACACCGCTCTCCTTCTAATGGGTGCGAAGCCCGATTTCGCGTCGCTGGCCGATTATTGCCACACGCCCGATGCCGGGCTCGCGTGCTCGGCAAATGCCGGCCCGCCCGCCATCCGAGCCGAATTGCCTTTCTTTCGCGATGCTCGCGTCAAAGCGGGATTCCTGATGGCGCCCGGCCCCGGGTATTTCTTCACGCGCGAGGGATTGCGCGGGGTGACGACGCCGGTCCACATCGACGATCCCGAGCTGGACGACGTGATGACGCGCCCGTTTGATGCCGAACGCATCCGCGATAACTTGCCGGCTCCTCCCGAATACAATCTCGTTCCCGGCGCCGGACATTATATTTACTGGGCCCCTTGCCCGGCCGTTCTGCGACAGGAGTCTCCGGGAAGCTGCGTCGATCCGCTGGGCACGAGCCGCATCGACTTCCATACGAGCCTAGTCGCGGAGATGACGACCTTCTTCCGGCGGAGCCTGGACGTTCAATAGCTGCTCGCTCAGCCC
>DATKNV010000125.1:0-85396 GCA_035541215.1 Allostellaceae bacterium
GGGCGCGAGGCGACGCTCGCGGGCGCGCTCAGCCACGGGCAGAAGCAATGGCTCGAGATCGGCATGCTCCTGGTGCAGGACCAGCGCCTGCTGCTCCTGGACGAGCCCGTCGCGGGCATGACCGATCACGAGACCGAGCTCACGGCGGAGCTCATCCTCAAGCTCGCGGGCGAGCGCACGCTCGTTGTGGTCGAGCACGACATGGAATTCGTGCGCAATCTCGGCGCCCGCGTCACGGTGCTGCACGAGGGCGCGGTGCTCGCGGACGGCACGGTCGAGCACGTGCAGAGCCAGCCCGCCGTCATCGACGTCTATCTCGGACGCTAGGACATGCTGGCCGCGGAAGGCATAGACCTCTACTACGGCGCGAGCCACATCCTCCGCCGCGTCGGCGTCATGGCCGAGCGCGGCAAGGTCACGTGCATCCTCGGCAGGAACGGCGTCGGCAAGACGAGCCTGCTGCGCGCCATCTTCGGGCTGCAGCCGATCCGCGCGGGACGCATTACCTGGGACGAGGAGGACATCTCGGCCCTCAAGCCGCACGAGCGGGCGCGGCGCGGCCTCGCTCTGGTGCCGCAGGGACGCGAGATCTTCCCGCGCCTCTCGGTGCAGGAGAATCTCGAGACCGGCTTCGCGCCGCTCGCGCGCGAGACGCGCGCCGTGCCCGAGGAGATCTTCGCGCTCTTCCCCGTGCTCAAGGACATGCTGCGCCGGCGCGGCGGCGATCTCTCCGGCGGACAGCAGCAGCAGCTCGCGATCGCCCGCGCCCTCGTCACGCGGCCGCGCCTCCTGGTCCTCGACGAGCCGACGGAGGGCATCCAGCCCTCGATCATCAAGGAGATCGAGCGCGTCATCCGCGGCCTCGCCGCGCGCGGCGACATGGCGATCCTGCTGGTCGAGCAGTATTTCGAATTCGCACGCGCGCTCGCGGATACCTATGTGGTCATGGACCGCGGCGAGGTGGTACTCTCCGGCGAGACACGGGACATGGTGGAGGCCGATGTCCGTCGCTATCTCACGGTCTGATCGTCCGGGCATTGCGGAGCAATCGATTGCGCAGACGCCGCTCGAGCGGGGCGACGGCTGCGCGGAGCTGCGTTTCGAGCGCCGCGGCGGCGCGACCGCGCTCGCGCGTCTCTTCCAGCGCTCGCCTTGCCGGATCCTGTTTCCGAACGCGGCCAGCGACGATCTCCCGGTTGCGGTGATGGTAACGACCTCCGGCGGGCTCGCCGGCGGCGACCGGCTGCGCCTCGAGGTCGAGGCGGGTCCCGGCGCCGCGGCCGTGACCACCGCGCAAGCGGCGGAGAAAATCTACCGCTCGCTCGGTCCCGAGACGCGGCTCGAAATCGCGCTCACCGTCGATGCCGGAGCCTGGCTCGAATGGCTGCCGCAGGAGACGATCCTCTTCGAGGGTGCGAGGCTCGTCCGCCGTACGGTGGCGGACGTCGCCGAAGGCGGGCGCCTCCTTGCCTGCGAGATGACGGTGTTCGGCCGCGCCGCCCGGGGCGAGCGCTTCACTCGAGGCCTGCTCGGCGACCGCTGGTCCGTCCGCCGCGGCGGCGCTCTTGCCTGGACCGATGCGCTGCTGCTGGAGCACGGCATTGCCGAGCGGCTCGCCTCGCCCTTCGGCTTCGACGGCGCGACCGCAATCGCGACCGCGCTCTATGTCGGTCCGGATGCGGCCGCGCTGCTGCCGCTCGCGCGCGCGCTCGCCCTCGACGGCGAGGCGCGGGCCGGCGCCAGCCTCGTCAACGGCGTGCTGCTCGCACGCTTCCTCGGCCGCGACGCGCGCGACGTCCGCGAGCATCTCGCAGCATATCTCTCCCACCTCCGCCGCGCGGCCGCCGGACTTCCGGCGATGATGCCGCGCGTATGGCACTGCTGAGAGCTCCATGCATCTGACGCCTCGCGAGAAAGACAAGCTCCTCGTCGCCATGGCCGCGGTCGTCGCGCGCCGCCGCCTCGAGCGCGGCGTGAAGCTGAATCATCCCGAGGCGGTCGCTCTCATCACCGATTTCGTGGTCGAGGGCGCACGCGACGGGCGCTCGGTCGCGGAGCTCATGCGCGACGGCGCCACCGTGCTGAAGCGCGAGCAGGTGATGGAGGGCGTCCCCGAGATGATCGCGGAGATCCAGGTCGAGGCGACCTTTCCCGACGGCACCAAGCTCGTCACCGTCCACAAGCCGATCCGATGAGGCCCAGCAAATGATCCCCGGCGAAGTGATCCCGCGGCAAGGCGAGATCGAGCTCAATCAGGGCCGCGCGACGCTCAGCCTCGAGGTCGCCAATACCGGCGACCGGCCGATCCAAGTGGGCTCGCACTATCATTTCTACGAGACGAACGGCGCGCTCCACTTCGACCGCGAGCGCGCCCGCGGCTTCCGGCTCGACATTCCCGCGGGCACCGCCGTGCGCTTCGAGCCCGGACAGACCCGCACCGCGCGGCTCGTCGCCTATGCGGGGGCGCGGATCGTGCAGGGCTTCCAAGGCGACATCGCGGGTCCCCTGGAGAGCAAGAAATGAGCGTCAAGATTCCCCGCGCCGCCTATGCCGACATGTACGGCCCCACGGTCGGCGACCGCGTGCGTCTCGCCGACACCGAGCTCTTCATCGAGGTCGAGGCCGATCGAACGATCTACGGCGAGGAGGTGAAGTTCGGCGGCGGCAAGGTCATCCGCGACGGAATGGGCCAGAGCCAGCGCACGCGCTCGGAAGGCGCGGTCGACACCGTCATCACCAACGCGCTCATCCTCGATCACTGGGGCATCGTCAAGGCGGACATCGGCATCCGCGACGGCCGCATCGCCGGTATCGGCAAGGCCGGCAATCCCGACGTGCAGCCCGGCGTCGACATCGTCATCGGCCCCGGCACGGAGGCGATCGCGGGCGAAGGCAAGATCGCGACCGCCGGCGGGATCGACGTGCACATCCACCTGATCTGCCCGCAGCAGGTCGAGGACGCGCTCTACTCCGGCGTCACCACGCTCATGGGCGGCGGCACCGGCCCCGCCTCGGGGACGGCCGCCACCACCTGCACGCCCGGCCCCTGGCACATCGCGCGCATGCTCCAGGCAGCGGAGGGCTTGCCGGTCAATCTCGGCTTCTTCGGCAAAGGCAACACCTCGGCGCCGCGCGGGATTGCGGAGCAGATCGAGGCCGGCGCCTGCGCGCTCAAGCTGCACGAGGATTGGGGGACGACGCCCGCCGCGATCGACAATTGCCTCGCCGTCGCCGACCGCTACGACGTGCAGGTGGCGATCCACACGGACACCCTCAACGAATCCGGCTTCGTCGAGCGCACCATCGCCGCCTTCAAGGGCCGCACGATCCACGCTTTCCATACGGAGGGCGCGGGCGGCGGGCACGCACCCGACATCATCCGCGTCTGCGGCGAGCGGAACGTGCTGCCCTCCTCGACCAATCCGACACGGCCCTACACCGTCAACACGCTCGACGAGCATCTGGACATGCTCATGGTCTGCCACCACCTCGACGCCAAGATCCCCGAGGACGTGGCCTTCGCGGAGAGCCGCATCCGCCGCGAGACCATCGCGGCCGAGGACATCCTGCACGATCTGGGCGCGCTCTCGATGATCTCCTCGGACAGCCAGGCGATGGGGCGCGTCGGCGAGGTGATCATCCGGACCTGGCAGACCGCCGACAAGATGAAACGCCAGCGCGGCAGGCTGCCGCAGGAGAAGGGCGACAACGACAATTTCCGCGCCAAGCGCTACGTCGCGAAATACACCATCAATCCCGCGATCGCGCAGGGAATCGGCACGCATCTGGGCTCGATCGAGGTCGGAAAGTTCGCGGACCTCGTGCTGTGGTCGCCGGCCTTCTTCGGCGTGAAGCCCGACCTCGTGCTGAAGCTCGGGAGCATCGCGGCGGCGCCGATGGGCGATCCCAACGCCTCGATCCCGACGCCGCAGCCCGTGCATTACCGCCCGATGTTCGCGGGCTTCGGCCGCAATCTCACCGCGAGCGCCATCACCTTCGTGAGTCGAGCCGGGCTCGAATCCGGCCTCGAGCGCAAGCTCGGGCTCGCGCGGCAGCTCATCGCGGTCGAGAACACCCGCGGCGGCATCTCCAAGGCGAGCATGATCCACAACGACGCGCTTCCGAAGATCGAGGTCGATGCCGAGACCTACGAGGTGCGCGCCGACGGCGCCCTTCTCACCTGTGCGCCCGCCAAGGAGCTCGCGATGGCGCAGCGCTATTTCCTGTTCTGAGCATGCGGAGGGCGACGCGCGTCGAGCATGCGGGCCACTGGCCGCGGAATGAAGCCGCGGGCACGGTGACGCTCGCCTATGACGAGCGGCATCGCCGCCGCCTGCGTCTCACGACCGATGCGGGCGAGGCATTCCTGCTCGACCTCGAGCGCGCGACCGTGCTCGAAGCCGGCGACGGGCTCACCCTCGACGACGGGCGCTGGATCGAGGTGAAGGCGGCGCCCGAGGCGCTCGTGGAGGTGACGGCGGCGGATGCGGGCCTCCTCGGCCGGCTCGCGTGGCATCTCGGCAATCGCCATCTTCCCGCGCGCATCGAGCCCGCGCGGATCCTGATACGCGAGGATCACGTCATCTGCGACATGCTGCGCGGGCTCGGCGCGCGGCTCCGGCACGTCAGCGAGCCCTTCACACCCGAGCGCGGCGCCTATGACAGCGGACACGGGCACGGGCACGGGCGCAGCCATGACCACGACTGACGCCGCGATCTATCGCTTGCTGACCTGGCTTTCGCCAGCCTATCCGGTGGGTGCCTTCAGCTACAGCCACGGTCTCGAATTCGCGGTCGAGGAGGGGCTCGTCGGGGATCGCGAGAGCCTCCTCGCCTGGGTCACGACGGCGGTCGAAGTCGGCGCCGGCCGCATCGACGGCGCGCTCTTCGCGGCGGCCTGGCGGTCGGCATCGCGCCTCGAGGCGGAGACGCTGCCGGAGATCGCGAGGCTCGCCGCGGCCTGGCGCGGCACTTCCGAGACGGCCCTCGAAAGCGAGGCGCAGGGCGCGGCGTTCCTCGCGACGACGCGCGCGGCATGGCCCCATCCCCTCCTCGACCGACTCGCCGCGGAGCGCGGCGGAGCGGCGATGCCGCTCGCGGTCGCCGTGGGCGCCGCCTGCGGCTGCCACGGCATCGCGTTGGGGCCGGCGCTCGTGGCATATCTCCAGTGTTTCGCCGCCAATCTCGTCTCCGCGGGCGTGCGGCTCGTCCCCCTGGGACAATCCGACGGCCAGCGCACGATCGCCGCGCTCGAGCCCGTGATCTCGAGAGCGGCCCGCGCAGCCGCGGCGGCCTCGCTCGAGGAGATCGGCACGGCCGCGCCGGTCCTCGACTGGTGCTCCATGCGGCACGAATTGCAGTACACGAGGTTGTTCCGCTCATGACCAAATCCACGCACGGCCCGCTCCGCGTCGGAGTCGGCGGCCCCGTCGGCTCCGGCAAGACCGCGCTGGTCGACCGGCTTTGCAAGCATCTCCGCGACCGCTACGACATCGCCGTCGTCACCAACGACATCTACACCAAGGAGGACGCGCAGTTCCTGATGCGCTCGGGCGCGCTGGTGCCGGAGCGGATCGTCGGCGTCGAGACCGGCGGCTGCCCGCACACCGCGATCCGCGAGGATGCCTCGGCCAATCTCGCGGCGGTGGCGGATATGTGCCGCACCTACCCCGATCTCGACCTCGTCATCATCGAATCCGGCGGCGACAACCTCGCGGCGACCTTCAGTCCGGAGCTCGCAGACATCACCCTCTACGTCATCGACGTCGCCGCCGGCGACAAGATCCCGCGCAAGGGCGGGCCGGGCATCTGCCGCTCCGACCTGCTGATCATCAACAAGATCGACCTCGCGCCGCTGGTGGGCGCGAGCCTCGAGGTGATGGACCGCGACGCCCGCCGCATGCGCGGCGAGCGCCCCTTCCTCTTCACCAACCTCAAGGAGAATCTCGGCGTCGCCGAGGTCGCCTCCTTCATCGTCGATGCCGGCGGGCTCGATCGTCGCAGTTCTGCAACGTAAGCACTTTTTCGTCGAATTTTGCGCCGGGGCGGGGGAGAAATCTCTCTCGCCCGCCCTAGATTACCCCCGGGGCGGCCGCGGACGCGGCGGCCTCTGACGAGTCGCGTCCGGCGCCAGCTGGGCCGCGAATGGCGCCAGAATACACGAAACCCTCGATACCCCACGCTCTCGGCCCGAATTATCAGGAACCGCATGGCGACGCTCGGACTGGACAGCCCTGACGATCACCTTCGCAGCCGCGACGTCGGCAACGCCCCGCCGAGGGAGCCCTTGACCTTCCAAATTCTCAACCTGCTTCTGCGCGGCGTGAGCCCATTTCGGCGCCCGCTCTCGACGCGCGAGCTCCTGAACGCCGCCCAGCGCCGGACCGGCCTTGCGGATTTCGGCGAGTGGGACATCGAGGAACCGCTGAGCGTCCTCATAAAGAGCTATGAGCAGGAGGCGAGACTGAGCTCTTTCGGGCGGATGGCGGCGCGCTGGGACCTCCTGCGCTTCCTCTCGAACCTGCTCTATCTGCGGGAGGAGGAGCGCAAGAGCCCCGCGATCGTCGATGAGAAGATCGAGCGGCCGATCTTCATCACGGGGTTGCCGCGGAGCGGCACCTCCTTCCTGCACGAGCTCCTCTGCGAGGATACCGGCAACCTCGCGGTGCGCTGCTGGGAGGCGATCTATCCCTGTCCGCTCGACCCCAGCCGGCCGGTCGAGCGGGACATCGAGCGCCGGCGCAAGAAGGTCGACCGGCAGCTCGCGAGCTTCGAGCGGATCGCACCGGAGATCCGCAGCCTCCATCCGATGGTCGCGGACACGCCGCAGGAATGCACGGAGATCACCGGACACGTCTTCCTGGGCATGCGCTTCGACACCACGCACCACATACCGACCTATCGGCGCTGGCTCGATGGCCGCAGCCTCACGCCCGCCTACCGCTTCCACAAGCGCTTCCTGCAGCATCTGCAGCACCGCCGCGGCCGCGGGCAATGGATCCTCAAATGCCCGGACCACGTCTTCGCGCTCGACGCCGTGCGCGAGGTCTATCCGGATGCCCGCTTCGTCTTCATGCATCGCGATCCGCTGGCGGTGCTGCCCTCTGTCGCGCGGCTCACGGAGACGCTGCGGCGCCCCTTCACGGCAAGGCTCGACCGCCTCGAGATCGGCGCCGAGGTGAGCGAGCGCTGGGCGAAGGGGGCGAAGATCCTCCTTGCCGCGGCCCCCTCCTTCGCCGCCGGTTCCGCGCCCGCGTTCCATTTGCCGTTCCGGCGCTTCGTGCGCGATCCCGCCGCGGCGGTCGAGGCAGTCTACGCGCATTTCGGCATCCCCCTCGGCGCCGAGACGGCCGCGCGCGTGCGTGGCCTCGTCGCCACCCGGCCCAATGGCGGCAATGGCCGCAACCTCGGGCGGCTCGAGGATTACGGCCTCGACGCCGACCGCGAGCGGGCCCGCTTCGCCGAGTACGTGGAATTCTTCGGACTCGTTGCCTAAAATGCCGAGCTAGACGGCGGGCCGCGCGCCTTGGCGCAAGCTCGCATTCCTCTTTGGTTAAGGGGTCATGAAGTGAGTGCTGCCGAAGAGGCAACGGAGGTCGGCGTCCGGCGAAGCTGGCGCGCGCGGGCGCCGGCGATCGCATGGCTTGCTGGCGGGCTCGCGCTCACCGCTTGGCTCATCGTTCATTTCGGCGCGCCCGCCGTGGCGGAGGCTCTGCGGACGGCCGGGTGGACGGGGCTCGTCGCGATCTCCGCCTTCCACCTCATCGCGACGGCCCTGATGGGGCTTGCGTGGTGGCGCTTGCGCGGCATGGGGCGGCGCTGGGTCTTCGTCTGGAGCCGGCTCGTCCGGGACGCCGGCTCCGAGGTGCTGCCGCTCTCGCAGATCGGCGGCTCGCTCCTGGGCGCGCGCTCGATCGTCCTCCACGGGATCGGGAGCGCGCTCGCGGCGGCCTCGGTCGTCGCGGACATCACGCTCGAGTTTTGCTCGCAAATCGTCTTCGTGACCCTGGGCGCGGCATTGCTGCTCTGGCTCGCGCCCGATTCCGAGCTCGCGAAGCCGGTGCTCATCGGCCTCGCGATGGCGCTCGCAGCGGCGGGGGCGATGGTCTCGCTGCAGCGCCGGGAGTCCGATTTCTTCGCGCGCGCGGGGCGCCGCGTCGCCTCCGCCACGATCGGGGCGGCGCTCGCGGGCGCCGCCGCGGTGCAGGCGGAGCTGCGCGAGATCTACCGCTCGCCTCGCGTCTGGACCTCGTTCCTGCTGCATTTCCTGGCGTGGATCGTGACCGCGGTCGAGGCCTGGCTCGCGCTCCGGATCATGGGCGCCGATCTCGATTTCACGGTGGTACTGACGCTCGAGAGTCTCGTCTACGCGATGCGCGCCATGGCCTTCCTCGTTCCCAACGCGATCGGCGTGCAGGAAGGGGCTTACGTCCTCCTCGGCGCCGCCTTGGGCTTGCCGCCCGGTCTCGCCCTCGGCCTGTCGCTCCTGAAGCGGGGGCGCGACCTGCTGCTGGGCATTCCGGTCTTGCTGACTTGGCAATTCCTCGAGAGCAAGCGGCGCTAGAACGGCAACATCTCGGACACTCCGTCCCCTGAAGAAACGCGGACCGGCGGAATTGCGCTCTCGTCTCGCACCGATCGAACGGCTCGTCACCCTCGTCTCCCGGAGGGCGTGGCTGACCGTGCTCGCGGCGCTCGCGCTCTGCGTCCTCGGCGCCTGGTATGCCGCCGGCCATTTTGCGATGACCACGGACACGGCGGAGCTGATCTCGCCGGAGCTGCCGTGGCGGCAGGACCTCGCGGCGATGAACAAGGCCTTCCCGCAGCGCGCCGACCTCATCGTGATCGTCGTCGACGGCGCGACGCCGGAGCTCGCGACGAGCGCGTCGCAGACGCTCGCCGCCCGCCTGCGCGGCCGGAAGGATCTGTTCAATTCGGTCCAGCAGCCCGACGGCGGCGAATTCTTCGCGCGGAACGGCCTCCTCTTCCTCTCCACCGACGAGGTCGGCGATACCACGCGCGAGCTCATCGCGGCGCAGCCCTTTCTCGGCGCCCTTGCGGCCGATCCGAGCCTCCGCGGCGTGATGGAGAGCCTCTCGACCGTGCTCCTGGGCGTGCAGCACGGCGAGGCGAAGCTCGAGCAGATCGATCCCGCAATGCGGAGCCTCTCCGAGGCGCTCGAGCGCGTGGTCCGCGGCGAGCCCGAATTCTTCTCCTGGCAGACCATCGTCTCCGGCCGCCCCGCGGACCTTCGCCAGCTCCGGCGCATCGTCCTCGTGCAGCCGAAGCTCGACAACACCCGGCTCGTTCCGGCGGCGGCCGCGACCGAGGCAATCCGCGCGACGGCCCGCGAGCTCATGCTCGATCCCGCCCACGGCGTGAGCGTGCGGCTTACGGGATCGGTGGTGCTGGCCGACGAGGAATTCGCGACCTTGGCCGAGCGCGCCGATCTCATCGCCATCGCAATGCTGGCGGCACTCGTGCTGATGCTCTGGCTCGCGGTGCGCTCCGTCCGCATCATCATCGCGATCATGGCGACGACGCTCGCGGGACTCCTGCTCACCGCGAGCCTCGGCCTCTTCCTGGTCGGCCGGTTCAACCTGATCTCCGTCGCGTTCATTCCGCTCTTCGTCGGGCTCGGCGTCGATTTCGCGATCCAATTCGCGGTGCGCTATCGGGCGGAGCGGCTCGATCATCGCCGCCTGATCTCCGCCCTCGGCGCGGCCGGCGGCAGCATCGGCGGCACGCTCGCACTCGCGGCGGCGGCGATCGGCACGGGCTTCTTCGCCTTTCTCCCGACGGCCTACATCGGCGCGGCGGAGCTCGGGCTCATCGCGGGCATGGGCATGCTGATCGCTTTCCTGCTGAGCGTGACGTTGCTGCCGGCGCTCCTCGCGCTCCTGAAGCCTGGCGCGGAGGCGAAGGAGATCGGCTTCGTCGGGCTTGCCGGCCTCAACCGCGGGCTCCTGCGCGGCCGGCTGCCCGTGCTTGCGCTGAGCGGCGCCGCGGCGGCCGCCTGCGTCGCCTTGCTGCCCTTCCTGCACTTCGACTTCAATCCGCTCAATCTGCGCAGCACCAAGGCGGAGTCGGCCTCGACGCTGCTCGATCTTCTGAAGGATCCCGACCGCACGCCCAACACCGTCGAGGTGCTCGCGCCCTCGCTTGCCGAGGCGGATGCGCTCGCGGCGCGGCTCAGGCAACTGCCGGAGGTCGAGCGCGCGGCGACGCTCGACAGCTTCGTGCCGGAGCGGCAGGCGGAAAAGCTGCAGCTCATCGAGGACGCCGCAACCCTGCTGGGACCGACCCTGAGTCCGCCCAAAGTACGCCCGGCGCCGAGCGACGCCGAGATCGCCCAGAGCATGAGCGCGACCGCCCGCGACTTGGCGGCCGCCGCGGGGAAGGAGACTTCGGCGAGCGTTGCCGCGGATGCCAAACGGCTCGCGGCGGTCCTGGAGACGCTCGCGAAGGGGTCGCCGGAGCTCCGCGCGCGGGCGACGGAGGCGCTCGCCCCGCCGCTCCAGGTCTTGCTGACCCAGCTCCGCGACCTGCTGCAAGCGAAGACGGTGACGGCCGAGACGCTGCCGCCGGAGATCGTCCGGGATTGGGTGACCGGCGACGGGCGCGCGAAGGTGCAGGTGTTCCCGAGCGGGGATTCCAACGACAACCGCACGCTCGAGCGCTTCGTCGCGGCGGTGCGCGCGGCGGCGCCGCACGCGACGGGGGCGCCGGTCTCGATCCAGGAAGCCGCGCACATGATCGTCGGCGCCTTCGTCGAGGCGGGCGCGCTGTCCTTCCTGGCGGTGGCGGGTCTCCTAATCGTCGCGCTGCGGCGCGGCCGCGACGTTCTCTACACGATGATCCCGATCCTGCTCGCGGGACTCCTGACGCTCGGGAGCTGCGTCCTCATCGGCCAGCCCATCAACTTCGCCAACATCATCGGCCTGCCGCTGCTGTTCGGGCTCGGCGTCGCCTTCAACATCTATTTCGTGCGCGCCTGGCGGGCGGGCGAGGCGCGGCTCCTGCAGTCGAGCCTGACGCGCGCCGTGCTCTTCAGCGCGCTCGCAACCGGCACCGCCTTCGGGAGCCTCTGGCTCTCGCCGCATCCGGGCACGGCGAGCCTCGGCAAGCTGCTGATGATCTCGCTGGGCTGGACGCTCGTGACGACGCTGCTCTTCGAGCCCGCGCTCCTCGGCACGCCCAAGCGGCGGCCGCACTGACGCGCCGCGGTCAGCGGGCCTCGAGCTGCTCCGGCTTCACCTTCTGCCCGGTCGCCGCGAGGAAAGCGCCGAAGAGGGGCGCCGCCGAGAGTCCGATCGCCATGCTGACGGCGACGGTGACGCCCGCGGAGGCCACGATGATCGCGAGGCAATAGAGGATCGCGAGCACCGCGAGCCACACCACCGGCTGGCCCACGGCCCGCGAAAGCGCATAGTGGGAGACCGAGACCGCCGCGAAGATGTAAGGCGTGAGCACGAGCAGGACGGAGATGTCCGCGAGCGTCATGAAGGCCTCGCCGACGGAGGGCGAGAGCGTGAGGAAGAGGATCGCCGTCATCAGGATCGAGACGATGACGAGGCCGCGCACGGGGACGCCGCGCGCGTCGGTCCTGGCGAAGACCTTCGGAAAGAGGCCGTCCCGCGCGGTCGCGAGCGCGGTCTCGGCGTTGATCAGCGTCCAGCCGCCGAGGCAGCCCGCCCCCTTCACGATCGCGCAGATCGTGATCAGCACGCCGCCCACCGGCCCGATCGCCCGGATGGTCGCGTCGGCGAAGGGGGCGGAGGAGTGCCTGAGCGCCTCGTTGGGCATGATGCCCATGATCGCGGTGGTCGCGAGCACGTAGACGAGCGCCGCGATGAGGACGCCGAGCAGCGTCGCGCGTGCGACGTTGCGCTCGGGATCCTCGACGACGGCGGCTGCGACCGAGGCGCTCTCGACCCCCATGAAGGACCAGAACATGATCGAGACCGCTTCGGAAACCGCCTGCGCCGAGCCGACGCCCGTCGTGTTCCATCCCGCGGCGAAGACAGCGGGGTCGAAATAGAGCCAGCCCAGGACACCCACCAGCGCGATGGGGCCGACGCCGAGGAGCGTCGTCAAGGTCTCGAAGCGCGTCACCATTCTCGGGCCGATCATGTTGAGCAGGGCCGAGAGCCAGATCACGAGCATGGTGCTGAGCGCCGCGAGGTAGGGATTGCGCAGCGACGGAATGAAGACCGTGAGATAGCCCGTGATCGAGGTCGCGATCGCTATGTTGGCGACCACGTTCGAGAACCAATAGAGCAAATTGCACTGGAAGCCCGCGAAATCGCCGAGGCCCTCGCGGGCATAGGCGTAGGGGCCGCCGGCCTTGGGGCTCGCCTGCGCGAGCCGCGCGAACATGTAGCCGATGACGAAGGCGCCGGGCACGGTGACGAACCAGCCCAAGGTGGAGATGCCGCCGATGCTCGCCATCACCGTCGGCATCATGAAGATGCCCGCGCCGATCATGTTCCCCGCAACGAGCATGGTCGCGGGAAAGAGGCCGATTCGTCTGACGTCAGCGGTCATGCTCGCTTGCCCCCCGTGCTTCTCACTCCGGGATCGAGAGCCCGACGACCTGCGCCTCGATCTCCTTGGCCTCGTCCCGGAAATACCGCTTCAGGAGCGCCGCGAATTGCGGCGTGCCGTAGAACTCGGTGAGCGCCCGGTCGACCAGGAGACGCAAATCCGCGTCGCCGCGCCGCATCGCGATCGCGTAGGGCTCGCGGCTGAAGATCCGAGTGCCCAGCACGAGCACGGAAGGGTCGCGCGCCTGCGCGAGGAGCCCGATCAGCAAGCCGCGATCGGCGAAATAGGCGTCGATCTCGCGGGATTCGAGCGCGGCGAGCCCGTCGGCATGATTGGGATACCCGACGATAACCGCCTGGTAGTCGCCGCTCGCCACCGCCCGCTTCAGCACCGCCTCGGTCGTCGTTCCCACCCGGACCCCGATGTAGAGCTTGGCGAATGGGATCATCTCGGTCGAGCGCGGCGGGCTGATCTCGTGCGTGCCCAGGAAGAGCTCGCGCAGGTTGCGCCGCGAATGCTCGTGCATCAGCGCACTCATGCCCGTGAGGAAGATCGGCTCGGAGAAGTCGACTTTCTCGCGCCGCGCGAGCGTCGCGGTAATCGCGCCGCAGAGGAGGTCGATGCGGCCGGAGGCGACCGCATCGAAGGCATCCGCAACGGTGGTCTCGACGTAACTCGGCGTCACGCCCTCGACGCGCCGCCCGATCGCGCTCACGACGACGCCGCAGAGATCGATCGCGTATCCCGCGGGCTTTCCGTCGGCTCCCTTGGAGGAGAAGGGTGCTTGGTCCGCGACGAAGCCGATCTGCACGGTCTTCGTTTCGGCGATCCGGTCGAGGGTCTGCGCCGCCGCCGGGGCGGAGACGACTGCAATCGCGAGCGCCGCCGGCAGGAGAAGCAGCCGCGTGGCGAGGCACGGCCCCCGGTCCCTCACCTTGCTGAGCGGCGGCGGTGCTCGGTCCATGGCTCTCGCGCGCACGATCGAATCAGAGGATGAGGGCAGTTTCGGACGCAATGACGATCTCCGCAACCATCTCCGTGGAGACGGGTCGCGGCGCGCTCATCCGCCTGCCCACTCGATGCCGTGCGCGTCGCCGCTCACGGTCGTGCCGGCCTCGCCGCGGAGAATAGCGGCGAGGTCCTTGAGCGCGCCGATGGCGGCGCGCTTGCCGGTCCTTTCCGCGAACTGGCAGGCGGCGTCGACCTTGGGTCCCATCGAGCCCGCGGGGAAGGAGAACTCGCGGATCGCGGATGGGTGCGCGCGCCGGAACGCCTTCGCCGTGGGCTTGCCCCAATCGAGGAAGACGGCCTCGGCGTCGGTCGCCATGATGAAGAAATCGGCGTCGAGCTGGCGCGCGAGCAGCTCCGAGCAGAGGTCCTTGTCGATCACGGCCTCGATCCCCCGGAGCTTGCGGCCGGGCTCATAGACCGTGGGGATGCCGCCGCCGCCCGCGGCGATCACCACGGTGCCCTGCTCGAGCAGCCATTTGATCGGCCGGATCTCGAAGATCCGCTTCGGAATCGGCGAGGCGACGACTCGGCGCCACTTGTCGCCGTCCTTCTTCATGCTCCAGCCCTTGTCCTTCTCGAGCCGCCGCGCGTCGGTCTCGGAGTAAACCGGGCCGATGAACTTCGTGGGGTTCTTGAAGCCGGGGTCGTCGCGGTCGACCTCGACCATCGTGAGGATGGTCGCGAAGGGCACCTCGAAGGGCAGGATGTTGCCGAGCTCCTGCTCGATCATGTAGCCGATCATCCCCTCGGTCTGCGCGCCGAGGACGTCCAGCGGGAAGGCCTCGTCGGGCTTGTAGGCCGCGCCCTGCAGCGCGAGCAGCCCCACCTGCGGACCGTTGCCGTGGGTGATGACGAGTTGATTGCCGGGATGGATCGCTGCGAGCGCTTGCGCCGCGATCTCCACGTTTGCGCGCTGCGCCTCCGCCGTCATGGGCTCGCCCCGGCGGAGCAGCGCGTTGCCTCCGAGCGCCACCAGGATACGCATGGCTTCAGTCCCCGAGCGTCGCGACCAGGATCGCCTTGATCGTGTGCATTCTGTTCTCCGCCTGCTCGAAGGCGATGTTCATCTCGGATTCGAACACCTCCTCCGTCACCTCCATTGCGCTCAAGCCGAATTGCTCGTGGATGTCGCGGCCGACCTTGGTCTCGAGATTGTGGAAGGCCGGCAGGCAATGCATGAACTTCGTCTGCGGATTTCCAGTCGCCTGCATGAGCTTCGCGTTGACCTGATAGGGCTTGAGAAGCTTGATACGTTGGCCCCAGACCTCCTTCGCCTCGCCCATGGAGACCCAGACGTCCGTGTGGATGAAATCCACGCCCTTGACGGCTTTCTTGGGATCGTCGGTGATGGTGAGCTTTCCGCCGTAGCGCTTCTCGAGACCGCGCGCGATCTTGACGTGATCCTCCGAGGGCCACAGGGATTTCGGCCCGCAGATTCGGACGTCCATGCCGACGAGACAGCCCACGATCATCAGCGAATGCCCCATGTTCGAGCGGGTATCGCCGATATAGGCGTACTTGATCTCGCGGAGCGGCTTGTCGCTGTGCTCGCGCATGGTCATGACGTCCGCCACCATCTGCGTCGGATGGTACTCGTCGGTGAGGCCGTTGAAGACCGGCACGCCGGCGTATTTCGCGAGGTCCTCGACCGCCTCTTGCGAATAGCCGCGGAACTCTATCGCGTCGTACATGCGCCCGAGTACGCGGGCGGTGTCCTTGACCGACTCCTTGTGGCCGATCTGCGATCCCGATGGATCGAGATAGGTGACGTTCGCGCCCTGGTCGTAGCAGGCGACCTCGAAGGCGCAGCGGGTTCGCGTCGAGGTCTTCTCGAAGATCAGCACGATCTCCCGGCCCTTCAGGTGCTCCTGCTCGGTCCGCGCGTATTTGGCGCGCTTGAGGTCTCTAGCGAGATCGAGGAGGTAGTAGAACTCCCGCTGCGTGAAATCCTGGACCGTCAGCAGCGATCGATTGCGCAGATTGAAACCCATGGAAAATCTCCTCCGGGGGGGCCGGGCGTCGCTCAGTAGACGGGATCGCGCGAGATCGGGCAGGTCATGCAGTGGCCGCCCCCGCGCCCGCGCCCGAGCTCGGAGCCGCGCACCGTGATGACCTCGATCCCGGCCTTGCGCAGGAGCGTGTTGGTGTGGGTGTTGCGGTCGTAGGCGACGACCACGCCGGGCTCGAGCGCCACCACGTTGTTGCCGTCGTCCCACTGCTCGCGCTCGGCCTGCCAGGCATTGCCTCCCGTCTCGATGACGCGGAGCGTCTTCAGGCCGACCGCCTCGCGCACGACCTCGAGCAGCGGCTTCTTGTCCGGCTTCACCTCGATGTCGCCGTTGCTCCCCTTGGGATAGATGCTGTAGCAGGCGATCTGGTCCACGACCTCGCGGAACATCGTGCAGGCGTCGCGGTCGCAGAAGCTGAAGACGGTGTCGAGGTGCATGGCAGCGCGGCTCTTCGGCATGACGCAGGCGATGATGCGCTGCGCCGCCGCGTTCTTGAAGAGCTCCGAGGCGATCTGGCCCAAGGCCTGGTGATTGGTGCGCTCGCCCATGCCGACGAGCACGATGCCCTTGCCGATGGGCATGACGTCTCCGCCCTCGATGCTGACGCCGGTGAAATTCTCGTCGGAGTCGCCGAACCAGATCTTGAATTTGCCGCCCTTGAAGATCGGGTGGAACTTGTAGATCGCACGCTGCAGCAGCGTCTCCGGCTGGCGCGCGGGCCAGAACATCGGATTGCACGTGACGCCGCCGTAGATCCAGCAGGAGGGATCGCGCTGAAAGAGCGTATTCGGAATCGGCGGGATCAGGAAGGTCGTCGCGCCGAGGACGTTGAGCAAGAGCGCCGAGCTCTCGCTTTTCGGCAAATCCTCCATGGCGATGCCGCCGATCAGGTGATCCGCCAGCTTTTTGGCCGACATCGCGTCGAGCCAGGGCCGGATCGTGCGCGCGAGCGCGCGGCCGGCGGTGTTTGCGGTGATGCGGCGATCGAGGATGAAGGCGCGCCCCTCCGGGATTTCGAGCGTTTGCGCGAGGAGCTCGTGCAGCTCCAGCACCTCGACGCCGCGATCCCGCATCTTGAGAACGAAGTCGTAATGGTCCTTCTGGGCCTCCTGCACCCAGAGCACGTCGTCGAAGAGCAGATCGCGGCAATTTCCGGGCGTAAGGCGCTGATGCGCGAGGCCGGGCCGGCAGACCAGCACCGTCCTCAGTTTCCCGACCTCGGAGTGAACGCCGAATTTCCGTTCCATGTGGATACCCGTCGTTTTGGTTGGGCCCCGTGCCTCAAACGCTGATGCCGCCGGTGAGGAGCTCGTAGATCGCGTAGAGAGCGGCGGCGGTGACGAGAGCGGCGATCGCGAGCTCGCCTGCCGTGAACATGCGCTCGCCGCGCTCGCGTCGCGCCAGCATGTAGATCACGGTCGCCGGAGCGAAAAGGATCGTCGTCAACAGCAGGTATTTCGGGCCGGCGGCATAGCAGAGCCAGACGCCGTAGATCGTCGCGAGGCCGCCGACGACGATGTCGCGGTTCCTGCCCGCGCCGCCGCGCTCGTAGGTCTCGCCGCCGATCATCGAGCCCACGACGAGCGCGATGAGCGGCAACAAGCTGAGCTGGTGCGATTTCTCCTGCGCTCCGGCCGCGGGCGCCGCGGATGCGGTCGACATGGTCGCACTCCTCCCTAGGAAGCGATCCTGCATCTGGAATCCGGCTGGCGGCCCTCCGGGCGCCATTGCGCCTCTCGCCGCTTGTCGGACTCTCCAGTATCGAGGGTAAGCGGCGCCGCCGAGTACCGGAATCAATCCATTCCCCGAATGCCCGCCCAAAAACACTGTAGGGAATCCGCGAAACCCCGTAGGTGCAGCGCACAAGGCGCCCGCGCCCGGCTGCTTCCTTGTGGTCATAGCGTTCCTGCAGGGGCGACCGATAATTGCGGGACCGGCGCAGGACGCCGGAGACAACGCGGGAACGAGGCGGGGGATACGCTCGATGTCCAAGATGAAGCGCAAAGTCTACGAGAAGGAGCTGCGCAAGCTGCAGGAGGAACTCTGCCATCTGCAGGCCTGGGTGAAACTCAAGGGGTTGCGCGTCATCATCGTCTTCGAGGGCCGGGATGCTGCGGGGAAGGGCGGCACGATCAAGGCGATCGCCGAGCGGGTGAGCCCGCGCGTTTTCCGCGTCATTGCGCTACCGGCTCCGTCGGATCGGCAGAAGTCGCAGATGTACATGCAACGTTACATCGAGCAGTTTCCGGCGGCGGGCGAGATCGTGATCTTTGACCGCAGTTGGTACAACCGCGCGGGTGTCGAGCGGGTCATGGGCTTTGCCAGCGAGGCACAAGTCGAGCGGTTCTTGGGGCTGGCGTCCCAGGCCGAAAAATACATCGTCGATGGCGGCATCCAGCTCATCAAGATCTGGCTCGAGGTCGGGCAGGAGCAGCAGGAGCTGAGATTCAAGGCGCGGATCGACGACCCCGTGCGGCAGTGGAAGCTGAGCCCGATGGATCTGGAATCCTTCCGGCGCTGGTACGATTACTCGCGCGCGCGCGACGCGATGCTCGATGCGACCGACAGCAAGCACGCGCCCTGGTACCTCGTTCGCTCCGACGACAAGAAGCGCGCGCGGCTCAACATCATCTCCCACATCCTCGATCAGATCCCCTACAAGAAGGTGCCGTCGGCGAAGGTCAAGTTGCCGAAGCGCGACCTCAAGAGCAAATACGACGACCAGAAATCGCTGCGGCGCAGGAAGTTCGTCGCGGAGAAATACTGAGTGCGGCTCAGCGGAGAAACTCGTAGATCTCGACGGGCTCCTTGACGCCCTTGACGCTCGCGGGCGGCAGCGCGCGGAAGCGCGGGTCCGCCGCCGCATGCTCTTTCGCCACGTCCGCGGAGACGATGCAGGCGACGCGGTGCTCCTTCGCGACCTGCTCCATGCGCGCCGCGACGTTGATGGGATCGCCGAAGACGCCGATCGCGCGCTTGGTGTCGCCCTCCTCGGCGACGACGACGCGGCCGCCGTGGACGCCGATGCGGAATGCCGGCACGAGCCCGAACTGGGACCGATAGGCCTCGGCCTCGCGGGCGATCGCGGCGAAGGCCGCGTCGATCGCGCGGAAGACGCGCGCGGGCGTCTCGCTCCCGGTCCAGTCCCAGGTCGCGATCAGCCCGTCGCCGACATAGAGGTAGATGCTGCCGCCGTTCTCGGTGATGGGCTTCGAGAGATCGAAAAGGAATTTCCGGATCAGCTCCATCGCCTTGAGCGGACCCAGGCGCTCGGCGGTGGCGGTCGAATCCTTCATGTCCAGGAAGAGGAAGATCTTCCGCTCGAAGGCCGGCCGGTAATACTTCCCGATCAGCAGATAGAAGAGCGTGTCGGCGCCGAGGAAGCCGATGACGCGCAGCGCGAGGATGCCCAGCAGCGAGCCCCCGATCGCGATGGGGATCGCGCGCGGGAGCCGGCCGAATGCCTGCGGCATTTCCCGGACGTTGCCGAGGAGCACGTGCGAGAGCAGCGACGCCAGGATCAGCAGCAAGCAGACGACGCCGGTATAGATGAGGATCGAGGCGAGCGGATGCATCCGGCGAAGGCCGCGTCCCCAGGGGCTCTGCACGTAGAGCTCCTCGAAGAGGCCGACGCCCACGCCCATGAGGGCGGCCGTCAGCCCCGCCTGCAGCGCCGGCGCCCCGACAATCGCCGAGGAAATCAATCCGACCGCGCCGAAGATCGCTATCACGACCGCTATCGAGGCGACGACGCGCCGTCGCGGAAGGGGGATGAGCGGCTTTTCCTGCGACGGAGGCATGCGGGGGCCGGTGGGACGCCTAATCCGCGAGCTCCGCGGGCTCGCCCTCGGCGATCCATTCCCGCAGCAGCGTGTAGGCGACGGCCAGAATCGTGGGGCCGATGAAGAGGCCGATGAGGCCGAAGGCGAGCAAGCCGCCGATCACGCCGACGAGGATCAGCAGCAGCGGCAGGTCCGCGCCCTTGCGGATGAGGATCGGGCGGAGGACGTTGTCGAGCGTCAAGGCGACGAGCGAGAACACCAGGAGGAGGCCGGCCCAGAACGCGCTCTGGGTCGCGAACATCCAGATCAGCGCGGGAATCACGACGGGCGCGGGGCCGAGCTGCGCGATGCAGAGCATGAAGGTGACGGCGATCAGGATCGGCGCGAAAGGCACGCCCGCGAGCATCAGGCCGACGCCGCTCACCGCGGTCTGCGCGAGCGCCGTCAGCACCACGCCGAGCGCCACGCCGCGGATCGCTTGCGCCGCGAGCCTGAGCGAGCGCTCCCCGCGCTCGCCCGCGAGGCGCCGTCCGAAGCGGATGACGCCGGCCGCGGCCGCCTCGCCGCGCGCGTAGAGGATCGCGGAGAATCCCACCGTCAGCAGGAACTGCACCAGGACGAGGCCGAAGCTCCCGACCGTCGAGAGCGCCTCGCGCGTGAGCGGCCCGGCATAGGGTTGCGCCTTCAGCAGCAGCTCGTGAATGCCGGCGCTGCCGATGTCGTTCCAGAATTTCATGATCCGCTCGCCCGCGAGCGGGATGTCGGCGAGCCAGGAAGGCGGCGGCGGCACCTCCATGCTCGAGATTTTATCGGCCCAATCCGCGATCTTGCCGGCATTGCCGGCGATGACGCCGATCGCCGCCGCGAAGGGAAGGAAGAACAAGAGCAGCAGCACCAGCGTCATCGCGAGCACCGCGAGGGCGCGCTTGTTCCAGAGCCAAGTCTGCGCGCGGCTCATGATCGGCCAAGTCGCGATCACGATCGTCACCGCCCAGATGCCCGCCGGCAGGAAGGGGCTCAGGATCCAGAGCGACGAAAAGATCAATGCCGCGAGGAAGAGAATCGCGAGCACGATCCGCGCGAGGTCGACCCGTTTTTGCGCCATGGCAGCGATTCCCGATTCTCCCGGCCGCTCTTAGATTACCTTCGGCCGGCGAGGCTTGGCGAGCCTTCGATGCTCGCGCGGCACCGCCTACAGCGATTTCCCGGCCAATCTACCGCGCCCACCGGATGCTGCGCCCCGTGCCACGCCGCTATAGAGGCGGATTGCCCGATCCCTCTCGAATGAGGCCGAGAGCGTTCCGCGAGGGAGAGACGATGAACGCCGATGGGCGCCCGCGCTCGCTTGCCGCTTGGATTCCGCTGCTGCGATGGCTTCCGGGCTCGACGCGCGCCTCGCTCCGCCTCGACGCAGTCGCGGGCTTGTCGCTCGCGGCCTTCGTGATCCCGGAGTCGATGGCGTACGCGACCTTGGCGGAAGTTCCGCCGGTATCCGGCCTCTATTGCTATCTCGTCGCGGGCGTCGCCTATGCGGTCTTCGGCACGTGCCGTCAGCTCGCGGTCGGGCCGACCTCCGCGCTCGCCATCGTCGTCGCCGCGAGCATCGCGCTCCTCGGCGGCGGCGATCCCGCCCGCGTCGCGGCGCTCGCCGCGGCGATCGCCCTCCTCCTCGGCCTCATGAGCATCGCCGGACGCTTCATCGGTCTCGCGACCGTCGCCTACTTCATCTCGGACACCATGCTCTTCGGATTCAAATCCGGCGCCGCGCTCTACATCGCCTCGACCCAGCTCCCCAAGCTCTTCGGGATTCACGGCGTCTCCGGCAATTTCTTCGACCGCGTCTGGCACGTCGCGCAATCCCTGCCGCAGACGCATCTGTCCTCGCTGCTCTTCGGCGGCGTCGCGATCGCGCTCTTCCTCTGGCTCGAGCGGCGGTTCCCGGGCAGGCCCACGACGCTCATCGTCGTCGTCCTCTCGATCGCGGTGACGGCGGCGTTTCGTCTCGCGGGCACGGGGATCGCCGTCGTGGGCGAGCTCCCGGACGGTCTTCCCGCGATCGGCCTTCCGTCGCTCCGCTTGGCCGATCTCCGGGCGCTCTTGCCGACGGCATTCGCCTGCCTCGTTCTTGCCTATGCCGAGGGCATCTCCACCGCCCGCAGCTTCGCGCAGAAGCACGGCTACGAGATCGATCCCGAGCAGGAGCTGACGGCGCTCGGCGCGGCCAACCTCGCCGCGGGCCTCGCGCACGGCTTCCCCGTCGCCGGCGGTATGTCGCAGAGCGCGGTCAACGACATGGGCGGCGCGACGAGTCCCGCTTCCCTTCTCGTGACCTCGCTCGCGGTGGCGCTCACCCTGCTGTTCTTCGCGAGTTTCTTCCACGATCTGCCGGAGCCGGTCCTCGGCGCGATCGTGCTCATGGCGGCAAAGCATCTCGTCCGCCTCGAGGACCTGCGCGAGCTCCGCGCGGTCTCCCGCGGCGAGTTCTGGATCTCGCTGCTGGCCTTCGCGGGCGTGCTCAGCTTCGGCATCCTCGACGGCATCCTGCTCGCGGCGATCGGCTCGCTCGTCAGGCTCATTGCCTCGATCTCACGGCCGGCGATCGCCGTGCTCGGACGCGACCCCGCGAGCGGCCTCTTCCTCAATCGCGCGCTGCGGCCGGGGCTCACGAGCATCCCCGGCGTCCTCGTGCTGCGCACCCCGGGCCGTTGGGTCTATTTCAACGCCGACCACATCCGCCGCACGATCCTCGGCCTCGTCGACGAGAGCCCGGAGAAGGTCGCCAGCGTGATCCTCGATTTCTCGATGGTCTCCTCGATCGACGTGACCGCGAGCTCGGCGTTGCGCGCGCTCGCGCGCTCGCTCAAGCGGCGGGGCGTTGAAATCTCGCTCTCGGGCATGCGCGACGATGTCGCCGCAAGATTGCGCGCGGTCGGCGCCGAGGAGGATCTGGGCCCGCTGAGGCCGCACCGGACGATCGAGGCGTGCCTCACCGAGGTTCCTGCCGAACCATCGGCTGGACCGCCCGCGGGCTAGGGTGCCGGCGCCTACACTGGGTTTCCGCGGGGGCTAGGGGAATCACCCGATGGCACCCCGCCGGCCCCGGCGGTAGCTCAAGGCCCGGAAGCCCGGAGCGCCACCGGCAGGGGAGCTCATATGCACCACTCACGACGGACCGTCATCTCGGCATTTGGAGCGCTAGGCGCCATGCCGATCCTTGGCCGGGCGCCCGCGCTCGCTGCCGAATCGAAGTCCGTCGACAGCAGGGTCGACGCGACGCTGAAGAGGCTCTACGCGGAAGCGCCGCTCGCGAAAGAGCTCAGCACGCGCGCCAAGGGCATCCTCGTCTTTCCCAAGATCACCAAGGCGGGGCTGCTGTTCGGCGGCGCCTATGGCGAGGGCGTGCTCCGCAAGGGCAAGGTGGACGCGGGCCGGTACAACTCGGTCGCGGCCTCCTACGGGCTCCAGGCGGGCGTGCAGTCCTTCGGCTACGCGCTCTTCTTCATGAACGACGAGGCGCTCGCCTATCTCGACAAGTCCGGCGGCTGGGAGATCGGCTCGGGGCCGAGCTTCGTCGTGGTCGACTCCGGCATGGCGAAGAAATACTCGTCCTCGACCCTCACCAAGGACATCTACGCCTTCATTTTCGGCCAGAAGGGGCTGATGGCGGGGTTTGGGCTCGAGGGCTCGAAGATCAGCAAGATCCAATAAGATGGCGCGGGCGCCGCAAATCCACCAGCGAGGCCAATGGTCATGATCGCAAGGCGAGCACGGTCCTCGACTGCGGCGAGACTGTTCCGGGGGACGCTCGCGTTTCTCCTCGCTGCGGCGGTCTCGGTTCCGGAGACGCTGGCGCAGGGCCCCTATTTCTACCCCGCCAAGGGACAGAGCGCCGATCAGCAGAACCGCGACCGGTACGAGTGCCACAACTGGGCCGTGGGCCAGACGGGCTACGACCCCTCGAACCCGCCGCCGCAAGGCGGAAGCGCGCCGCCGCCGACCTCGAGCGCCGCGCGCGGCGCCGTCGGCGGCGCCGCCGTGGGCGCGGTGGGCGGCGCCATCGGCGGCAATGCCGGGAAGGGTGCCGCGATCGGCGCCGCCACCGGCGCGATCGTCGGCGGCGTGCGCCGGCGCAACCAGGAGCGTCAGCAGCAGGCCGCACAGTCGCAGCAGGCTTCCGCCAGCGCCTCCGGCAGAGACGCCTACAACCGCGCTCTCACCGCCTGCATGCAGGGCCGCGGCTACACCGCCAATTAAGGGAGCGAAGGATGAGGCGCCGCGCTGCAGCACTCCTGACCACCCTCGCGATGGCGCTTTCGGGCCCCGGGCTCGCGGCCCCGTTCGACGGCTCGAAGCCCTTCATCTGCGCCGCGCTCGAGATCCACTCCTGCATGACGGGCGTTGCCTGCGAGGCGCAGACGACGGAGGGTATCGATGCGCCGCGGTTCCTGAATATCTCCGTCGCGGACAAGAAGATCACCGGCACGCGCCCCAGCGGAGGCAGCGTCGACGCGACGATCGAGCTCGTGAAGCATTCCCAGGACATGATGTTTTTGCTGGGCGCGCAGGAAGCCTTCGCCTGGAACATTGCCATCGGCGAGGCGGACGGGAAGATGGTCCTCACCCTCTCCGACAACGAGGACGGAGTCGTCATCTTCGGCGCCTGCACGCTCCGCTGAGGCGCTCGTGCGGGCGGGGGTCCTCGCCATCCTTCTCGCCGCCGCCGCGCCGCTGCTCGCGGGCGGCGCGCGCGGTCAGGAGATGGAGCCGCGCACCTACGCCGCTTCCCCCATCGACACGAATTTCCTGATCCTCGGCTACGCGCACACCTCCGGCAGCGTCTCGCTGGTGCCGACGATCCCGATCACCGGCGTCGAGGCCACGATCGACAGCGAGGTTCTCGCCTATTCCCGCACCTTCCCCATGTTCGGGCGCACGGCCAGCATCGGGATCGCGCTGCCTTTCGTCGAGGGCACCGTCAGCGGGAACGTCATGGAGTCCGCGAAGCAGGTAACGCGTCAGGGCATGGACGACATCGGTCTCCGCTTCGGGATCAACTTCCTCGGCAGTCCGGCGCTGACGCCGGCGGAGTTCGCGCGGCGCGAGCCCCGGACCTCGATCGGCGCGAGCCTCGCCATCTTTGCGCCGACCGGCGACTACAATCCGAACCATCTCATCAACATCGGCTCCAACCGCTGGGCCTTCAAGCCGGAGCTCGGCTTCTCGCAGCCGATCGGCGATTGGTTCGTCGACGGCTCCGCGGGCATCTGGTTCTTCGGGGAGAACGGCAATTTCTTCGGCGGCCACTCGCGCGGCCAGGAGCCGCTGGGTTTGCTCCAAGCGCATGTCGGCTACAACTTTCGCCCGGGCCTCTGGCTCGCCGGCGATGCGAGCTATTTCGTCGGCGGCGAGAGCAGCCTCGACGGCGTGTCGGGTCACGACACGCTCAGGAACTCGCGCTACGGGCTCACCCTCTCGGTGCCGATCGGGGACGGCCTCTCCATGAAGGTCGCGTGGTCGAGCTGGCTCAAGGGGACTTTCGGCGCGAATTTCAACACTTTCGGCGCCGCCCTCCAATACCGCTGGTTCGATCGCTGACCGATCAGGCGTCGATGATCTTGTTGCGCACCGCGTAGCGGACGAGCTCCGCGATCGACTTGATGTCGAGCTTGCGCATGATGGCGGCGCGGTGCGTCTGCACCGTGGTGACGCTGAGGCCGAGCGCGGCGGAGATCGTTTTGTTGTTATTGCCCTCGGCCAGGAGCTGGATGATCTCGCGCTCGCGCGGCGTCAGCGTCTCGCGCTCGATCCCGCCGGAGCCGTCCGTCCGGGCGCCGCCTGCGACCGCGTCCAGCATGATCTGCGAGACCGCGGGCGCGAAGAAGGGCTTGTGTTGCGCGAGCGCCTCGATCGCGTGGCCCAAATGCGCCATCGCGTCGGATTTCAGGAGATAGCCGCGCGCGCCCGCCGCGATCACCTGGGTCACGAGGTCCTCGGTCTCGTGCATGGTGAAGGCGAGGATCTCCGCCTTGGGCAGGAGCTTGCGGATCTGGCGCGTCGCCTCCAGGCCGTTGAGCTCGGGCATGCTGAGATCGAGTACGACGATGTCCGGGCGGAGGCTCTTGGCGAGCTCCACCGCCTCGCGCCCGTTGCGCGCCTCGCCGCAGAGCTGCCATTCGGGCCGCTGCGAGATGAGGCCGCGCAAGGCCTCGCGGATGACGGCGTGATCGTCGGCGATGAGTATGCGGACCGTCACGGACGCACCGAGCCGCCGCTCACGGAGAGATGATCTTGTTGCGGACGGCGTAATGCACGAGCTCCACCACCGAGCTCACGCCGAGCTTGCGCATGATGGTCGCGCGGTGCGTCTCGACCGTCTTGACGCTGATCCCGAGCTTGGTCGCGACCTCCTTGTTGCTCTTGCTCTCCGCGAGGAGCTGGATGATCTCGCGCTCGCGCGCGGAGAGCAGCGTCGGCGGCGTCTTGCCGCCGCTCTCGGGGATCGTCTTCAGGAACGCCTCGCGGAGCGCCTCGGAGACCTTGGGCGTGAAGTAAGGCTTGTGCTCCGCAAGCGATTCGATCGCGGCGTAGACCTGGGTCGTCGGGTCCGATTTGAGGAGATAGCCGCGGGCGCCCGCGCCGATGAGGGCGCGGATCATCTCCTCGCCCTCGTGCATCGTGAAGATCAGGATCTCCGTCGCGGGATGCGCCGCGCGCAGGCGGCGCGTGACCTCGACGCTGTCGGTCGAAGGCATGCTCACGTCGAGGATCACGACGTCGGGCGCGAGCTCCGCCGCGAGCCGCTCGACCTCCGCGCCGCTCGCGGCCTCGCCGCACACGGTCCAGCCGTTGCGGCGCTCGATCATCTGGCGCAAGCCCCGGCGGATCACCTCGTGATCGTCGCCAATCAATACGCGCACCATGCGCCCCTGCCTTGCTTCAAGCCCGGCGCTCGCCGATGCCGATGCGTAGCTCACGTCCAATGCTCCCTCGAAGCGTCGGCCCCGTCCCGCCAGCGCGCTCAGCCTACGAAATCCCCGGCGAGGCACACTATCCCTGCGAACCCCGATTACCGCGGCCGCGGGAGTGGACCGCGCAGCCGCGCCTCGACGCTCCGCCCGCCCAGGCACCGAGCGCCGCAACCGAGGATCACCAATACCCACTCGCCGCGGCCAGCTATTGACCTACATCATTTTGCCGATGCGTTTCATGGTCCATAGAGGCCCGACTACCGGATTCACAGGACGTTCGCCGCTTTCCGCCCGCCTCCGCCGAAGGAGGTGGCGTTGCCCGAAGGGGTGGGAAGATCGTCGGCACATTCTCCCTCGCCAGCCGGCGCCGGGATTTCGGCAGGGTCCCCCGCACCGAAAACGAGTCCGCCGATCGGAGCAACCGACGGCGCGCGGGGTCAATGGGTTGGGGTGGAGCAGCATGGCGAAATCGAGTGCCGCCTCGGCAATCGCCGAGGCCCGGTCGGTCCCGATGCTCGGGCGTCTCGTATTGCCCGGCCCCGCGATGCTCCGCCTGCGGCTGATCCTTTTTGCGCTGGCCTGCATGGGCTTCGCGCTGCTGATCGCTTCGGTGCATCTCCTGACTTCCGCGTGGAAGGACCAGCGCGACATGGAGGAGCGGGCGCAGTCGCTCGCTCGCAGCTCCGCGCAATCGGTCGACCAGGAGGTCGCGTCGGCGCAATCGCTTTTGGTCGGCCTCTCGGTCTCGCCGAATCTCGCCTCGGGCGATCTCGCAGCGTTTCACCGCGAGGCCAGCACCGCCGCCGCAATCGCGAATTGCGCGATCCTCCTGCTGGACGCCCGCTATGGCGGTCTCGAAAGCAACCTCGTCAACACGAACCGGCCGTTCGGATCCTCGCCAAGCGCGGCGCCGCCGGAGACGGAATCCGCATTGCGCGGCCTCGTCGCCGAGGTGACGGCATCGCGGCGGCTCTGGGTCACGGAGTCCGCCTATTCGCCCTTCGCTAAATCGCAATCCGTGGCCGTCGGCATCCCGATCATGCGCGGAGACCGGGTCGCCTACGTGCTTGCGGCGGTACTGCTCCGCCTCGGGGGCACCGCCACGAGCGATCGCGATGCGGTTCCCGACGGCTGGTTCACCGGCGTGATGGACCGGAAGGGCAAATTCATCTCGAGCGGCGCCGCCGGCGACGGCGCCCGGCCGGCCGTCGACGCCGCGATGCTGAGCGCGATCTCCGGCGGCGGTGGCTGGCTCGACGCGCTGACCGCCGCCGGCGCTCCCATCCGAGTGAGCTATGCGCGCTCGCCATCGACGGGATTGACGGGGATCGCGGCGATCCCCTCCTCCGGGCTCGAAGCGCCCATCGTCCAGGCGCGGCTCCTCCTCGGCGCCGCCGCGGCCTTGGCGCTGATCTTCGCCGTGGCGTTCGGGCTCGTGGCAGCACCCAATCTCTCGCGCCCGCTGGAGCGGCGGATCGCCGAGACCGAGGAGCGCTTCGGCGCGGTCGCGGACACGCTTCCGAGCATCCTCTTCATCGGCCACGGCAACGCCGAATGCGATTTCGTCAGCCAGCGATTCTACGACTATACGGGCTTGACGCCCGGGAGCGCCGCGGGTCTCGGCTGGGCCGAGACCCTCCATCCCCTGGACCGCGAGCGCATCCGGGCCATGCTCGCCGCGCCGGTTCAGGCGGACGCGCTGCGCGAGATTCAATACCGGCTCAAGGGACGCGACGGCTCCTATCGATGGTTCGCGAGCCGCTGGCGCGCGATCCCGGACTCCAAATGCGGCGAGGCGCGCTGGATCGGCATCGCGACCGACGTCGACGATCTCAAGCAAGCGGAGGCGAGGCTCCGTCAGCTCTCGCTGCAGCTCATGAAGGCGCAGGACGCGGAGCGGCGCCGCATCGCCCGCGAGATCCACGACACGACCGTGCAAAACCTTGCGGCCGCCGCGATCGAGATCGACCAGGTGCGCGCGGGCTCCATCCCCGAGGGACCCCTGGCAACGCACGCGCTCGTCGAGGCGCGCCACCTCATCGATCAGTCGCTGCAGGAGCTCCGCACGCTCTCCTACTTCTTTCATCCGCCCATGCTCGACGAGCTCGGCCTCGCCTCGGCGATCCGCTGGTACGCGCGCGGCGTGGAGAAGCGCGCCGGGCTCCGCGTCGAGGTCGAGGGCCCCGAGCAGATGCCGCGCTATTCGGAGGAAATCGAGAGCGCGCTCTTCCGCGTCGCGCAGGAGGCGCTGGCCAACGTGCACCGGCACTCCGGCAGCCCGGAGGCCCGCATCCGGATCGCGTGCGATGCCGAGCGAATCACGCTCGAGGTGAGCGACCGTGGCAAGGGCATTCCTCCGGGCTATCTCGAAGGCGCGGCGGATGCGCCGCTGGGCGTCGGCATTCCCGGCATGCGCCTGCGCCTGCAGCAGATCGGCGGCTGCCTCAAGATAGAGTCGAGCCCCAGCGGCACCGCCGTCCGGGCGACCGTTCCCGCCGCGGCCCGCCAGGCCGAGGAAGGGGCGGAGACGAAGGCCGCCTGAGCGGCCTTCCCGCCGCCCTCAGCGCGTGACGGAGACCGCGAGCGTCTCCGTCATCTCGATTGCGATCTGATCGCCCTTCTTGATCTCGTTGAAGCGCTTCACCTCGGGCCCGGCGTGCAGGATGACCTTCCTGCCCTCGGGACCTTGCACCGTGACCGAGCGCTTCGTGTAGTCGATCTTGGTGACGGTGGCGACGACCCGCTCCGTGCGGACGATCGTGCCCTCGGGCTTGTGGCCGCGGCGCGCGACCTGAACCGTCTCGGAGCTCGTGATGCTCACGGTGTCCTTGGGATCCTGCACCATGATCGCGGTCGATTCGAAATAGACGAACTTGACGGTGTCGCCCTTGTGGACATGGTCGAGGTTCGGGAAGCGGTCGTCGACCCGGAGCGTGATGGTTTTGCCGTCGGCGCGCTGCAGCGTCGTCATCCGCGTCTGATAATCGATGTCCAGGACGGTCGCGGTGGCGGTCCTGGCGTCGAGGACGACCACGCCCGGACGGGTCGCGGGCGCCTCCTCCGCGCTCGAGGCGCTCGGCGCGAGGAGCGCGGCGGCGAGCGCGAGGAGCCCGATCAGGCTCGCGCGGCATCGGTTGCTGGCTGTCGTCATCTCGGTCCTCCGGGTCGGCTGTTCCGGCCGCCGGACGGACCGGAGCCGTGCGCGAGAGTACCCCGGTGCCTCGCGGTTCAAAATCGGGCGAACCCCTGTGTTTCCGCCATTCGAACTACGAGACGCAGCGCCTTCCCAACCCTAAAGACGCATCCTCGCGGAAATCGCGGGCGATAGGTGATTATCCCGATGGTTCCGGCGCTTCCGCGCGAATTAGCATCGCCATCCGGACCCGAAGCCGCAGCGGTTCTTCGGGGTGTTCGTTGCGCCGTTGCGGGCGAGAGACGCGGGGTGGATCCCGAAGCGATGCCAGGCCTCAATCATGCTGCCCATCCGCAAGGGGGGCCGGTGCAATCCGGAACCCGCCGCAGGATCATGGCGCGCATCATCCACGAGATCGTCCAGTTCGGGATCATGTTCGCCTATCTCTGGCTCATGCTGGCGCTGTTCGCGATCTACAAGGCCGTCGTCCTGATCGAGTATCCGATCAATTACCCCGCGCAGAGCCTCGCCTTCGTGAACGCCCTCGTGCTGGCGAAGGTGATGCTGGTGGCCGAGGATCTCGGCCTGGGGACAAGGTTCAAGAACCGGCGGCTCATCTACTCGATCGTGCACAAGTCCTTCGCCCTCACGATGGTGCTGCTCGGCTTCTACCTGATCGAGCACACGGTCTTCGCGATGTGGGAAGGAATTCCGATCCCCGACGCGTTTCCGAAATTCGGCGGCAAGGGCATCGAGGCCATCGTCGCAATCTCGCTCATCATGTTCGTCGCGCTCGTTCCCTTCTGCGCCGTCAAGGAGATCGGACGCGTCATCGGCAACGGGTCCCTGCGCGCCCTCCTCCTGGGGCCGGGCTCGCGGCGCTACCGGCTCGAGCTCGAACCGACCGGCCCGGACCCCGAAACCCGATAGGAGCGCGCGCGCATGACCGCACCATCCGCGGATGTCGCAGCCCAAAGGCGTGCGCTCCGCGCGGCCGCGCGATCGAGGCTCCGGTTTCTTTGCCTCGGCGCGGCGCTCGCCTTGGCCTTCCTCGCCGCGCTGGGCCCGAGCGCCGAGGCGGACGGTCAGGCCAGGGGCTGGTATCTGGGCCCCGAGGGCGGCTGGTCTCTCCTCGGCGAGCCGAAGTTCAGCGATTCCGGAGCGAACCTCACCTTCAAGCCGAACGACGGTTTCGCGGCTGGCGGCGCCTTCGGCTACGATTTCGGACGCGTGCGGCTCGAGGGCGAGATCGTCTATCGCGATCACGGCCTCAAGACCTTGGGCTTCTCGAACGTGCCGCCGGGCGCTCAGGCGGCCTTCGGCATCCCCGCCTCGGGCTCTGCCCCGCTGGGCGGCGACATCAGCAGCCTCGGCTTCATGGCGAACGCGATCTACGAATTGTTCCCGCACAGCGCGATCACGCCCTATGTCGGCGCCGGCATCGGCGGCGCCGACCTGCATCTGAACAACGTCAAGGTCGGCTCGTTTCAGTTCGCGAGCGGGGGCAGCCTGCAATTCGCCTACCAGGCGATCGCGGGCGTGAAGGTCGCGCTCGGGCGGAGCTGGTCTGCGAGCGTCGATTACCGCTACTTCGCGGCGACCGACGGCTCCTTCGGCGACGCGCTCGGCAACCGCTTCAAGCTGCCCTACAGCACCCAGAACGTGATGGCCGGCGTCGCCTATCATTTCGCGCCGCCTTCGCCGGCACCGCCGGCAGTGCCGGCGGCGGTTCCGGCCCCGCCGCCCCCGCCCCTGCAGCCTCCCTCCAAGCTCTTCCTGGTCTTCTTCGAGTTCGACAGCTCGAGCTTGACCGCGGACGGCGCGAGGGTCGTCGAGGACGCCGCGGGCGCCTTCCGGGCCGGGGGCGGCGCGCGCCTCATGGTGACGGGCTACACGGATTTGGCGGGATCGCAGCAATACAATCTCGACCTCTCCAAACGCCGCGCGGAGACGGTGCGGGCGGCGCTCGTCCGGGACGGGGTCCCAGCTGCCGCCATCTCCGTCGCCTGGCGCGGCAAGCAGGACCCGCGCGTGCCGACGGCGGACGGGGTGCGCGAGCCGCGGAACCGGCGGGTCGAAATAGTCATGCCTTGAGGCGCAGGCGGAAGACGACATATTCTGTCCCGGATCGGGCCCCTCTCTTTGCTCGGGCTCACTGTGGGAGCTATGGATGCGACGGAAGCTTCGGGCCTCATGCGCGATATTGGCGCTTTCCCTGGCGGCAGGCCTCGCCCCGGCCGCCCGCGGGGAGACGCTGACCGAGGCCTTTGCCCAGGCATATCAATACAATCCCACGCTCACGGCGCAGCGCGCGAAGCTGCGGGCGACGGACGAAGGCGTGCCGCAGGCGCTCGCGGGCTGGCGCCCCACGGTGCAGTTCACCGGCGCGGCCGGCGCTGCGGCCGTGGATTCGCATCCGCCGGTGACGGGTACCGGGTCGAACACTCAATACATCCAGCCCCGCTCGCTCGATCTCAACCTCACGCAACCCATCTTCACCAGCGGCCACACCTCGGGCCTGGTGAAGCAGGCCGAGCACACCGTGCTCGCGCAGCGCGCGCAGACGGTCGCGACCGAGGAGCAGGTCCTGTTCAGCGTCGCCCAAGCCTATCTCGACGTGGTGCTCGCGCAGTCGGTTCTCGATCTCAACATCAACAACGAGCAAGTCCTGCGCAAGCAGCTGCAGGTGACGAGCGACCAGTTCCGGGTGGGACAAGGCACGCGCACGGACGTGGCGCAGGCGGAATCGCGCCTCGCGCTCGCCACCGCCGACCGCGTGCAGTCCGAGGGCAATCTTCAGTCGGTGCGCGCGAACTACGAGCGCGTCGTCGGCCATCCTCCGGCGAAGCTGACGGCGCCCAAGGAGCGGGCGAGGCTCCCGGCCACTCTCGAGGAGGCCCTCTCCCTCGCGCAGAGCAGCAACCCCAGCGTCCTCTTCGCCGATTTCACGGCGCAGGCCGGCGAGGACGCCGTGCAGGCGACGCGCGGCCTCCTGGGGCCGCAGCTCAGCATCGTCGGCGACGTGACCAAGCAGACCGAGCTCGCGATCGCCGGCCACGAGCTCAACGAGGCTTCCGTCACGGCGCGCCTGACGATGCCGCTCTACGAGGCGGGCTCGGTATACGCCCAGACGCGCGCGGCGAAGCAGACCGTGACGCAGCTCCGCGACCAGCTCCTCGATGCGCGCCGTGCGGCCGTGCAGCAGGCGACCCGGGACTGGGAGCAGATACTCTCGCTCCGAGAGCGGATCACATCGCTGAACGCCACCATCCGCGCCGCGTCGATCGCCCTCGACGGCGTCCGCCAAGAGGAGCAGGCGGGCACTCGCACCGTGCTCGACGTCCTCAACGCCCAGCAGGAGCTGCTCAGCGATCAGACGAGCCTCGTGACCACGCAGCACGACCTCGCGATCGCCGAGTTCGACCTCGCGCTGCAAGTCGGCACCCTCACGGCGGTGGACCTGAAACTCCCGGTCGAGCTCTACGACGTCGACAAGCATTACAAGGAAGTACGAAACAAGTGGATCGGCTTCGGCTCGAATGGGGATACGCCGAGCGCTCCTAAGCCCTAATGGGACGTGCCACCCGCCCCTGCCGCTCCGCTGCAATTACGCCCGGGAATCCGTAATCCCCTGTATACCCGCGCCGCCGCCGCCATCTCATTATCGAGGCGGAATCTTCGGCGCGTGCGGACGATCCGCTGGATCCATGCCGGGCGCGCCGCGGAGCCGTTACGGCCATGCGAGCAAGGCGGCGACACATGAGCGCAAGTCGGATGCGCGTCCTCGCGGGCGCGGTGGCGGCATGTCTTCTTTCCGCGGGCACTGCTTTGGCACAAGGCGCGCCGGCACCTGCGCCGGCCCCAGCGCAAGCACCCGCGAGTGCACCCCAGAATGCCCCAGTATTCAGCCAGGAAGAGCTCGATCAGATTCTAGCGCCGATCGCGCTCTACCCCGATCAGCTCCTTGCGCAGATCTTCATGGCCGCGACGTATCCGCTGGAAATCGTGGAGGCGGATCGCTGGCTGAAGCAGGGGAACAACGCAAAGCTCAAGGGCGACGATCTCGCCAACGCGCTCCAGTCGCAGCCCTGGGATCCCAGCGTCAAGTCGCTGATACCCTTCCCCCAGGTGCTGGACATGATGAGCCAACAGCTCAGTTGGACCCAGAAGCTCGGCGATGCGATGCTGGCGCAGGAGTCCGACGTCATGGCCTCCGTGCAGCGCTTGCGGCAGAAGGCGCAATCCTCGGGCTCGCTGCAGTCGAACCAGCAGCAGACCGTGTCGACCGAGGGCCAGACGATCATCATTCAACCCGCGAATCCCGAGACAGTCTACGTTCCCGTCTACCAGCCGACCCAGGTTTACGGCACTTGGCCATACCCCTCCTATCCGCCGTATTACTACCCGCCTTCTCCCTATTACCCGATTGCCACGCCCTTCCTCTCGGGCATGGCCTTCGCTGCGGGCGTCGCCGTCGTGGGCTCGATGTGGGGCTGGGGCAACTGCAACTGGGGCGGCGGCAACGTCAACATCAACAATAACGTCTATAACAACATCAACCGCGGCAACATCAACGCGGGGCGCGCACAGCAACTACCCGCGGGCGCAGGCGCCGGCGGCAGAGGCAACTGGCAGCACAACCCGCAGCATCGCGGTGGCGTCGCCTATCGCGACCAGGGCTCGCGCCAGAACTACGGGCGCGCGAGCACGGGCTCGGGGCAGAATTTCCGTGGCCGTGACGGCGGCGCAGGCCGCCCCGGACAAGGCGCGGGCGCCGGTCGCCCCGGGCAAGGTGCGGGCGCGGGCGCCGGTCGCCCCGGGCAAGGTGCAGGCGCGGGTGCCGGTCGCCCCGGGCAAGGCGCGGGCGCGGGCGCCAATCGCCCCTCGCAGGGAGCCGGCGCCAATCGCCCTTCGCAGGGTGCTGGGGCAAATCGGCCGTCGCAGGGGGGCGCGCGTCCCTCTCAGGGCGCGATGGGAGGCGGCCAAGGCGGCGCCCGCCCGTCGCAAGGCGCCGGCGCCGGCTCGCGTCCCTCCGCGGGGCCCTCGGCCTTCGGCGGCATGGGCAATGGGAGAAGCGCCGGCGCGCAGTCGAACCGCGGCGCTTCCAGCCGCTCGTTCTCCGGCGGCGGAGGTGCGCGTGGCGGCGGCGGAGGCCGCGGCGGCGGAGGCGGCCGCGGCGGCGGCCGGCGCTAGAGTTCGTGTCCGCGACATCGAGTCCTGACGAGGAAGCCATGCCGAGCATCAACTCGAACTGCCGTCGCTCCTGGCGCCCCATGGCGCTGTTTGCGGCGCTCGCATTTGCTCTGGTCGCAGCCTCCGGCGCAGCGGAGGCGGCGAAATCCAAAACCTCCGTCCCGACCTTCGCCTCGCCGGAGGAGGCCTTCGGGAAATTCGCGGACGCGATCAAGACCAACGATACCGCGACGATAATCAAGGTGCTGGGGCCGGACGCCAAGGGGCTCGTCGGCTCGGGCGATCCCGTCGCGGACAAGACCGCCCGCGAGAAATTCGCGGCGGAATACGCGGCGGCCAACAAGATCGTGAAGAAGGGCGACGACCAGGCGGTTCTGGTAATCGGCAGCGACGAGTGGCCCTTCCCGATCCCCGTGGTCAAGACCGGCACCACCTGGCACTTCGACGTCAAGGCCGGCAAGGAGGAGATCCTCAATCGCCGGATCGGCGGCAACGAGCTCGACACGATCCAGGTGTGCCTCGCCTACGTCGACGCGCAGCGGGAATACGCGACCAAGGACCGGAACCACGACGGCTTCATCGAGTACGCGCAGAAATTCCTGAGCAGCCCGGGCAAGCAGGATGGCCTCTATTGGCCGGCTGAAAACGGCGCGGAGGAGAGTCCGCTGGGCCCGGGCATGGTGCGCGCTCAAGCGCAGGGATATGCCTTCAAGCAGGGCCAGCGCACGCCCTATCACGGCTATTACTACAAGATCCTGAAGGCCCAGGGGCCGCACGCTCCGGGCGGAGCCCAGGACTACGTGATCAGGGGACGCATGATCGGCGGCTTCGCGCTGGTAGCTTATCCCGCGCAATACGGTTCGTCAGGGATCATGACGTTCATCGTCAACTATGACGGCATCGTCTACCAGAAGGACCTCGGGCCCAATACCACCGCGATCGCGGACGGCATGACTCGCTACGATCCCGGCAAGGGCTGGACCAAGGCTCAATAGGACTGTCGCCGTCTACAGAGGGGCGATTTCGTAGGAGGACACATGGCCGAGAAAGGTAAGGGACCCCCGAAAGCCGGAGCCGCGAAGGTGCCCTCGGCCGCCGATCTGCGGAAGCTCGGCGCCCAGCGCGAGGCGGTGAAAGCCGCCGAGGCCGACCGGCAAATGGAGGCCGAGGAGGAGCGCAAGAAGAAGCTCATCGCGGAATTGTCGGCGCGGAAAGTAACGCCGGATCGCATGCAGAACGCGATCCGCATCCTCCGCGAGCTCGCCACCGCCGGCCAGAACGAGGTCATGGTGCTGCGCTTCCCGAACGACCTCTGCACCGATGGCGGCCGCGCGATCAACAATTCCGAGGCGACTTGGCCGCAGACCCTCAGGGGCTTCCCGCGCGAGGTCTACGAGACCTGGGCCAAGGAGTTCAAGGACAAGGGCTACCGGATGACCGCGAAGATCGTGGACTTCCCCGGCGGGAAGCCCGGCGACGTCGGCATCTACATGAGCTGGGACTGAGCCCGGAGACCCCGACTCAGGGCTTGCCGAGCCGGGAGATCGCGGCGGCCATGTCGCGGCTCAGCGCCAGGAGATCGGCGTTCATGGCGGAGATCATGGCGTCGTAGGCGTCCCTGCCGCCGCCGGCGGCCGCGCTCGCGGTTTCGCGGTAGCTCGCGCGCTGCATCGTCAGGACCTTGTCCTTCCCGGGATTTGCGACGCTCCAGAACACGTCGAGCACGACGCTGCCGTCCACGTCCTGCTCGAAGCGCGTCACGTCCATGCTCACCTGATAGTCGATCGGCGCAATGCCCTTCCAGGGATATACCGAGACGCGGTCGGTGGCGAGGAGATTGCCGAGATTGGCCGCGAGCACGCGCGTGATGTTGTCGTTGAGATCGCCGCCCCATTGCTCGAACTCGTTCTGCTCGAGGCTGTTGGCGGCGATGCGGCTCACAACCTGCGGCCGGTCGAGGTATTTGGGGAGCGTGACCGGCCCGACGCCGACGGCGAGGCCGGTCGGCGAGGCCGGCTGGGTCTTGGGCGCGGTCGCCGTGAGGACGTAGAGGTGCACGGGCTTGCTGCTGCCGCAGCCCGCGAGCGGGAGCAGCAAGAGCGACCCTGCCATGAGGGTCAAGCAGAGACTGCGCATGGTGGGGACTCCCGGTTTCATTTCTTGCCCGTCAGCAATGCGTTGGGATTGCGTTGGATGTACTCCGCGAAGGCGCGGATCGACGCCGCGGTCGCGCGCAAGTCCTGCAGCGTCTGAGTGATCTCGACATAGACCGGCGAGTCCGGCTTCAGGATCCGCTGCGCGCCGCGCAGCGTCGCGTCGGCTTGATCGAGCGCGGTGCCGGCCTTGTTCATGACCGCCAACGCGGCGGAGACGAGCTTCGGAAGGTCGGCATCGGCGCTCTCGATCAGCTTTTGCGCATCGACGAGGGTCTTGTTGGCCTGATCGGAGGTCCCGATGACGCTGTTGGAGATCGGCGCCACCTGCGCATTGACGCTCTGCAGCAGCGTGCGCGCATCGGCGATCGCTTGGCGCGCCTCCTTCACGGTCTGATCGGAGTCGCGCACCGTCGAGAGGATCTCGCTCGAGATCTGATCCAGCGGAAGCTGATTGATCTTGTTGATGAGGCTCGTGATGCTCGCCCTCAGCACGTCCATGCTCGAGGGAACCGTCGGCACTTCCGGCACGCTGGTGTCCGCACCCACGAGCCGCACCGGCGTCTCCGGATGGAAATCGAGATCGACGCTCACCTGACCCGTGACCAGCGACTGGACCTGGAGCTGCGCCCGCAAGCCGCGATCGATGAGCGCCTTCAAATTCTTGGTGCTTCGCTCGCCCGTGATGATCTCGACGCGCTCGGGCTCGATCTCGGCATAGACGGGGATGAGCAGCTGCTGCTTGTTCACGTCGTAGTGGATGATGATGTTGGTGACCTGGCCGATCTTGATGCCGCGGAACGTGACGGGCGAGCCGACCTCGAGACCCGAGAGCGAGCCCTCGAAATAGAGCACGCCTCTCACCTTCGGCTTGAAGTATTGGCCGCCGCCGAAGGCGAGGAGGCCGACGACGAAGAGCGCGATCGCGCCGACGACGAAGGCGCCGATGAGCTTGGGGTTGGATCGCTTGGCCACGGGGATGCTCCTATCTGGCCGGCTCCGCCGGCCCGCTTTCGAGGCCCCCGCGCAGCAGGAAATTCCGCACCTTGGGGTCCGGGCACTCGTCGCGCAGCGTCTTGGGGTTGCCCTGCGCGATCATCGTCTTGGTGTCGGCGTCCAGGAAGACGGAGTTGTCGCCGATCGCGAAGATGCTCGGAAGCTCGTGCGTGACGACCGCGATGGTGGCGCCGAGACTGTCGCGCAGCTCCAGGATGAGATCGTCGAGAAGGCGCGAGCTGATGGGATCGAGGCCGGCCGAGGGCTCGTCGAAGAAGAGTATCTCCGGGTCGAGCGCCATGGCGCGCGCGAGGCCCGCGCGCTTGCGCATGCCGCCGCTGATCTCCGAGGGATAGAAATCCTCGAAGCCCTTGAGCCCGACGAGCGCGAGCTTGAGCGAGGCGATGCGGAGGATCTCCTTGGGCGCGAGATCCGTGAACTCCCCGAGCGGCAGGCCGACGTTCTCCGCGAGCGTCATGGAGCTCCAGAGCGCGCCGCTCTGGTAGAGGATGCCGAAGCGGCGCATGAGGAGGCGCTGGCGCTCGGGGTCGACGCGCCAGAAATCCTCGCCGCCGAGCAGCACGTCGCCACGCGCGGGCCGCATCAGGCCCACGAGATGCTTCAGGAGCGTGCTCTTGCCGCAGCCGCTGCCGCCCATGATGATGAAGACCTCGCCGCGGCGGATCGTGAAGTTCAGGTTGCGCTGGATCACGAAGTCGCCATAGGCCATGTCGAGATTGCGCACGGTGATGTGCGCCTCGCGCTCGGCCGGCGCCTCAGATGCCGAGGGCATCGGTCACGACGGCGAAGATGCCATCCGTCACGATGATGAAGACGATCGCGGTGACGACGGCGGAGGTGGCCGCGAGCCCGACCGAGGAGGCGCTGCGGCCGCACTGGATGCCGCGCATGCAGCCGGAGATCGCGACGAGGATGCCGAAGATCGCCGCCTTGGTGAGGCCGACCGTGAAGTCCCCGAGATGGACGCCGTTGATGGTCTCGTTCACGTACTCGGTCACGGAGAGGCCGAGCATGCCCACGCCGACCACCCCGCCCCCCAGGAGGCCCAGCAGGTTCGCGTAGATCGCGAGCAGCGGCATCATCACGATGAGCGCGATCATCCGCGGCAGGACCAGGAAATCCATGGGAGAGAGGCCGAAGGTCGTGAGCGCGTCGATCTCCTCGTTCACCTGCATGGTGCCGAGCTGGGCCGCGAAAGCGGCGCCGGTGCGGCCGGACATGATGATCGCGGTCATGAGCGCGCCCATCTCGCGGGCCATGGCGATCCCCACGAGATCGGCGACGTAGATCTGGGCGCCGAACTGCTTGAGCTGCACCGCGCCCACGAAGGCGAGGATGAGGCCGACGAGGAAGGAAATGAGCGTGACGATCGGGAGCGCCGCTGCCCCGCACTCGTAGATGACTTCGACGAGATCGACGCGGCGGAAGCGGGCGCGGCCCACGAAGAGGCGCGCCAGGGACTGCATGGCCTCGCCGAGGAACTTGAGCATCTCCCCGGCCGCGCGCCAGAGCGTCTGCGTCTCGCCGCCGACCAGCGTCAGGAAATCGGGCCGCTTCTCCGTCCGCCGCGCGCCCTGGCGCTCGGGAACGGCGGTGGCGAGCTTCAGGAGACGGCGCGCGCCCTCCGGCAGGTTTCCGGGATCGAGCTCGATCTCGCGCGCGCGGCAGAGCTCGGCGAGGCCCGTCAGGAACGCGAGGAGACCGCTATCCCAGGCCGAGAGCCCCGAGGCATCGAGGGCGAGCCGGCGCGGCCGCGCCGTCGCGGCCAGGCGCTGCTCGACCGTTTCGGTCGTCGGCAGGCCGTGCGCGAGCTTCCAGTTGCCCGCGAGCTGCAGCACCAGCGTCCCGTCGCCGCCGCCGCCCAGGCTCAGTCTCGGCGCTCCCGGCGCCGTCTCCGCTTGCTTGCCGGCCCGCACCTTGCCACCGCCCTTTCGCCGCCCGTCGACACCGGGGGAAGGCTAGAATCCCGTGCGGCGGTCGGCCGACCCATCGGTCGGTCACCCGATTTTCCGGGCTTTCTTGCAGTAGCGGACGCTCTGGAGCTCAGCTCCGGGATCGCACGCCCCCGCTAAACGCGCGCAGCAGTAGGAATCCGGCGATCGCCGAGAGCCCGCTGCCCAGCAGGACGCCCATCCGAACCAGCGGCTCGTAAGCGGGCTCCTCGAAGGCGAGGGCGCCGATGAAGAGGCTCATCGTGAAACCGACGCCCGTGAGCAGCGCCATGCCATAGAACTGCCGCCAATTGAGCCCGTCCGGAAGCCGGCCGACGCCGAGCCGCACGGATGCCCAGACCGCCCCCACGACGCCGATCTGCTTCCCGAAGAAGAGCCCGCAGGCGATGCCGAGCGGGACCGGCTCGAGGAGGCTCGCCCAGGTTAGTCCCTCGAAGTGGATGCCGGCATTGCCGAAGGCGAAGATCGGCAGGATGCAGAAAGATACCCAGGGATGGAGCGCATGCTCGAGGCGGTGCGATGGCGACTCCTCGTGAGGACCGACGCCGCGAAGGGGAACGGCAAGTCCGACCGCGACGCCCGCGAGCGTCGCGTGGACGCCCGATTTGAGCACGCAGACCCAGAGAAAGAGCCCGATCAGGACGTAGGGTGCGAGGCGACGGACGCCCGCGAGATTGAGCGCCAGCAGGGCCGCAACGAAGACGCCCGCGAGCGCGAGCGCCGGCAGCGCGAGCTCCTCGGTATAGAGGATCGCGATGATCCCGATGGCGCCGAGATCGTCGATGATCGCGAGCGCGAGCAGGAAGACCCGGAGCGCAGAGGGGACGCGCGGCCCCGCGAGCGCGAGCAGGCCCAGCGCGAAGGCGATGTCCGTTGCGCAGGGGACCGCCCAGCCCCGCAGCGCCTCCGCTTCTCCCGCGACGAAGCCGGCATAGACGAGCGCCGGCGCGGCCATGCCCCCGATCGCGGCCAAGCAAGGGAGGACCGCTTGGCGCAGATCCGAGAGGCCGCCTTCCCGTACCTCGCGCTTGATCTCGAGCCCCACGAACAGGAAGAAGATCGCCATCAAGCCGTCGTTGATCCAGAGCAGCAGCGGCTTGTCGATCTCGACCGCGCCCACGCGCACCGACGCCGGCAGGTCGAGAAACCCGACGTAGAGCGGCTCGAGCGCGGAGTTGGCAACGATGAGCGCGGCCGCCGTCGCGGCCATCAGCACCACGCCGCCGCCCGCCTCGCTGCGCAGGAAGGCACCGATTTTCAGCAGCGCATTCGGCATCGACACTCCCGCTGATGGAGCGCCGCCAGTCTTGAGGAGCGCTCGACCGATTGCAACCATGCGATTGGGACCCGGGATTACGGGATTCGCTCGATACCCGCGACACCGGCGATTCCCATAATCCAGAAGGGGGACGTCCGGAGGATGCATGGAGACGATTTCTCTCGAGAGCGCCGTCGCCAAGATCCCCGATGGCGCGAGCCTCATGATCGGCGGCTTCATGGCCGTCGGCACGCCCGAGCGCGCCGTCGACGAGATCGTCCGCCAGGGCAAGCGCGGCCTCACGGTAATCGCCAACGACACCGCGAGCCCCGGCAAGGGCATCGGCAAGCTCGTCGACGCGAAGCTCCTGCGCAAGGCCGTCGTGAGTCACATCGGCCTCAACCCCGAGACGCAGCGGCAGATGATGGCAAGCGAGCTCGAGGTCGAGCTGGTGCCGCAGGGAACGCTCATCGAGCGCATCCGCGCCGCGGGCTTCGGGCTCGGCGGCGTGCTCACGCCCACGGGCGTGGGCACCGTCGTCGAGGAGGGCAAGCGCACGATCGAGGTCGAGGGCAGGAAGTTTCTGGTGGAGCCCCCGATCCGCGCGGACTTCGCGCTCGTCCACGCCTTCCTCGCGGATTATTACGGCAACCTCTCCTACGCGCTCACCGCCCGCAACTTCAATCCCGTGATCGCCATGGCCGGCGCGACCGTCATCGTCACGGCCGACAACATCGTGCCCGTCGGCGTGATCGCGCCCGACCACGTCGTGACGCCCGGAGCGATCGTCGACTACCTCATCGGAAACTAGCGAGCCCGAAATGGACGCCCAGACCGTCATCGCCAAGCGCATCGCGCGAGAGCTCAAGCCGGGCATGCTCGTCAATCTCGGCATCGGCATCCCAACCCTCGTCGCGAATTACGTGCCCGCGGGGACCCAGATCTTCTTCCAGTCCGAGAACGGCCTCATCGGCACGGGTCCGGTCCCCGAGCCCGGCATGGCGCATCCGATGCTGACGGACGCGGGCGGCCGTCCGGTGACGGCGCTCCCGGGCGCCTGCAGCTTCGACAGCGCGATGTCCTTCGGCCTGATCCGCGGCGGACATCTCGACGTGACCGTCCTCGGCGGCCTGCAGGTCGACGAGACCGGGCTCCTCGCGAACTGGATGATCCCCAAGAAGATGGTGCCGGGAATGGGCGGCGCCATGGATCTCGTCACCGGCGCCAAGCGCGTGATCGTGGCAATGCAGCACTCCGCCAAAGGCAAGGCCAAGATCGTGAAGCGTTGCTCGCTGCCGCTGACCTCCGCGCGCCCGGTCGATCTCGTGGTGACGGAGCTCGCGGTGATCGCCTTCCCCGATGGACGCGCGACGCTGCTCGAGACCGCGCCCGGCGTCAGCGTCGAGGCGGCGGTCGCGGCGACGGAAGCCAGGCTCGAGCTTCCGGAGTCGATCATGGAAATGTCGCTCTAGGGAATGCGGGTCCGCGCGGAGGGGGCGCGCCGATGATCTCGCGGTATCTCGATCCCGAGGACGCGGCGGCCGAGATTCTTTTCGGCCTCATCATGGCGCTCACCTTCACGCTCGGCGCGACGCTCGTCACGGAGGCCGGGCCCGACCGCTTCCGCGAGATCGTCTACGGCACCGTTACCTGCAACCTCGCCTGGGGCGTGATCGACGGCGCCCTCTATGTTCTCTCGGACCTGTTCGAGCTCGGCCGCAGGGGAATGCGGATCAACGAGGTGAGAGCGGCGGCGAGCCGGGCCGAGGCGATGGCGAGAATTCGCGAGGCCTTCCACGACAAATTCGCGGCGGTCACCACTTCCGAGGAGCGCCAGCGCCTTTACGCGGAGATTCACCGGCTCGTGCTGCGGATGGAGGTGCCGCCGCGGCGTCCCACGCGGGAAAGCCTCGCGGGAGCGGCGGCCGTCTTCGTCCTCGTCTCCGCCACGAGCCTGCCGGTCCTGCTGCCGGGGCTCCTCCTGGGGAATACCGCGGTCGCTCTCGAAATCTCCAACGGATTGCTGATCATCGGCCTCTTCGCCACCGGCTATGCGATGGCGCGGGCCGTCGAGGACCGCCCGATCCTGCTGGGCGTGGCGATGGCGGCGTTAGGCTTGGTTCTCGTGGCACTCGCCAAGGCCCTCGGAGGATGACGGGCGGCCCGAGGGCCTCGCGAGCCAGGAGGACCGGGAGAACCTGGGCGTCTCGCACAAGCGTCCGGAACCCGGCCCCTAGGGGGGAATTATCACCTTGACTCAGCAAATGGCCTAGTGTACGTTTCCCCGCAAGGTGTTAGGGGAAACGGCCATGACGAACGAACTCAGCAACCGCATTTTCCATGACGAGGCCAAAGCCCGTCAGTGGCTAGAGGCTGCTCTCTGGCCCGCTGGTCCTATCTGCGGCCACTGCGGGGTAGTCGGCCAAGCCACGGCACTGGAAACGCGCCCCGGCTGGTATCAGTGCAACGCCTGTCGCGCCCAATTCTCGGTCACGGTGGGCACTCTGTTCGAGCGCTCCCACATTCCGCTCAACAAGTGGCTCATGGTCGCCTTCCTCCTTTGCTCGTCAAAGAAGGGGATCAGCGCCCACCAAATCCATCGCATGATCGGCGTCAGCTATAAGTCAACGTGGTTCATGATGCACCGCCTCCGCGAGGCAATGCGCGATGGCCACTTCCCTGGCCCACTCGGAGGCGACGGCAAAACGGTTGAGGCAGACGAGACCTTCGTGGGCGGGAAAGAGAAAAACAAACACGCCCGCAAGCGCATGACGATTGGGAAAACCAATTACCACGGGGGCAAAGAGCCGGTTCTGTCCTTAGTCGAGCGTCAGGGTTCCGTCCGCTCGTTCCACGTTCCCGCCGTCAATAGCCACAATCTCCGCGAAGTCCTGGTCGCCCAAATCGACCGCAAATCCTACCTCATGACCGACGCATATACGGCCTATACGATGGTGGGCCGTGAATTTGCGAAGCATGAGACGGTCAGTCATGAGGCTGGCGAATACGTTCGCGGCGAGGCCCATACAAACACCGTTGAGGGCTATTTCAGCATTCTCAAGCGCGGCATCACGGGCGTTTACCACCATGTGAGTCAGCAGCACCTCAAGCGTTATCTCGCGGAATTTGATTTCCGATATAACGAGCGCTCACGCCTTGGCGTGAGTGACGCCGAACGTGCTGCCAAGGCGCTTAAAGGCATCGTCGGGAAGAGGCTCACTTATCGGCGGACTGGTGAGCGGGCAGCGCGCCAGTAAGCGATATACTCGCAAACATTGGCACGCATTATTGGCTGCCATCAAACAAGGTTTTATGCAATGAACATATCAGCAACCGCCCTCTCGGGAATGACCATCTGCGAACCGACAGCGGACGGAGCGGCAATTGTATTCTCGTTCAAAGACGCAAATGGGAAAGAGCATGTCTTCGCCTGCGATCCGCAGGCTACCCCAGAAATCGTAATGAAGTTTACGGCGGCGCGAGAAAAATTGGCCCGACAACAAGGCGAGGTAATGGACAAACCGGGGGCCAGGGGCGTGCGTGCCCTGATAGTGGAAAGGGCGGCGGTGGCGAGCGATGAATTAGGAGGCGCAGTGATTTTACGTTTGCATGCCACCGAGACAAGCACGATGGATTTTGCCCTCTCTCCCAGGTTGGCAACTGATTTGGCGAAACATCTGCGAGGCGAAATTGCCAAGCTTCAGAGGACAAAGAAAAAAAATATTCGTCACTAGCCGCTCGCACGGTGGCCCAATTACCATTCATGCGGGGAGCGAAACGATGTTTACAGAGGCGCAGCGCAAAGACTTAAAAGCCACCTTTACGCGGGAGGCGAGTCGCCTCGGAACGCTGCTCGGACTCGTGGGCGGTTTCATGCTTGGCAGAGCGCTTGATGCGGGTTGGCTAGCGATTATCGTCGCCACAATCGTTGGGATGGGAATGGGCGGTGTCCTCGGATTATTCGTGGGCGGATGGGGCTCGGAGCGTCCTCTTGATTCGTTCCTGAATTGGATGGAACGGCGCGAACGTCTTAAACGGCGCGATTAATAGGCGCGGCCGCCTTAAACGCTCCGCGAGTAAGCCAATTTTTCAAGATGAGGGTCCAGGTCGATAAAGCGCGAGCATGCCTCCTTTAGTTCGCGTGACGCATGCTGCCAAAAAACAACCTCAACCTTAAAGCCGTCCTCGACCAATTGGCGGACGGCAGGAATGTAATCCCCATCCCCAGCCACAAGCGTAATAACGTCCGTTGCCTTGTCCGCCTTTGTATAGGCATCTCGCACCATCGCCGCCACAAGACCTGTATCGATTCGCTTTTCTTTATTGCGAATGTCGCGGTCCTCGACCTTCACTTCAAAGCCAGCCTTTTCCGCCATTTTCCAAAGAGAATCGTTCGGCGGCGGTCGCGACCCAAACAGCAATGCGCGCTTTATCTTCTTGGGGTCGCTCCCGGCGGCAAACTCATGCAGCTTGCCGAAATCAATCGCATAGTTCTGATCGAAAATCTTGTTCTCAACCGACTCCCAAATATTCATCACCATGCCTTTCCGCACGGCGCTTACCCGTTTGCCCTCTATGAAGACATTGGAATTATCTACATAGACAAATTCCGGCATTTCCACCTCCAGCGCGATGTGGCCGTGGATCATACCGCAAATGCCTCTTATGAGAATGTGGCCGCCGGGAGGAATGCGGCGGCACGACTTTGCTTTGCTCCAGCCGGGGAGCCATCCTCACATTAGAATTATATGTCTGTCTTGCCTTTACGAATGCGCCCCCTGCTCACGGAGCGCGTCTTGGTTTTCGATGGCCGATGCCTCGGCCCCGCCTTCGCCACCTCGCGGATGAACCGCTCGAAGCGCGGCCATGCGTCGGGCATCAATTCAACCTCGGTGGCTTTCAACCGCTTTGCCTTTTTCATGAGGTGACACTATGGCGCAAAAACTGCCCGCTGTAACCGGCCCTCAATTGCGCCAGCTAATTCGGGTAGACTACGCAATGGCCATTGGCCATGTAATCGCCCAATGGTCCGCCCTGGAAGGGATGATCGAGGCCGCTTGCTGGCAGGCCGCCCGACTCCGAAACGACCTTGGTCGCGTCATAACGTCCCAATTGCAGATGCAGTCCAAAATGGACTTGCTCGGCGCCCTCCTCATGCAAACGCGCCCAATCTTGGGCGAACAATTCAATCGGGTCGCCGATTACATTCGCGATTGCCTTTTGGGCCAGCGCAATTTGGTCGCGCATGGCTTCTGGATCATGGAACTGGGGCTTTCCCATGCCGCTGTCGTTAAATTCCGAACCAAGGGCGAGCTGGTCGCTCAAGGGCGCACCATCCCACTCACTGAGCTCATAACTTTGGCAGACGACATCGCCGACGTTACCGCGTGGGTTATTGCGTTGGCGGGCATGCTCCCAAAACTGAAACAACGACCCGGCGGACTAGGTCATAAGACCCCAGCCCCTCTGAACCACCAAGCCTGCGCCACTCGGAAAACGCGCGCGCTCCGGCTTCCAATTGTTCGGCAGAGAGCGCCGAAGAAAGGGAGGCCGGGGTCTCAACATCGCCGGAGGTAGGGTCGCGTTCGCAACGCTGTTTGCGTATCTTGCGGGTCATGCTGAGTCAAGGTGATAATTCCCCCCTAGGGGGCGATTTCGAGAGCCACGAGCAAAGCCTCCTCAACCCGAAAGGAGCGTGCGACGAAGGGCAGCAGGCCGTACCGGCGTTTTCAATTCGGCATCCGCAATGTACCGGATTTGACGCAGCGCAAAAAAAAGTTATTTGAGGTGTCGTCGGCGCGCTCGATCGGACGCTCTTGGGACGGGCGATCGGACGGGCCATTACGGCTAAAAGGGAGCGGCATATGAGCACCACCTCCGCAGCGGGTGCCGGCGGATGGCCTGGCATGCAGATTCTACAGCAGGCCTTCGACTACTGGGTCGACACCTGGCAGCGCTCAGTGCTGTTCCTCGACGTGCTGCGCGAGCGCGGCAACAACTACGCCGAGCACACGGGGCAGCAGGTGCCGAACGTGCTGCTATTCAAGTTCGAGCTGGTCCTGGGCGGGCGCGAGCTCGAGCGTCCAGTCAATTATGGGCTGGTGCGGATTCTTCCGCCCGAGGGTGTCACGATCGACCCGCGAAAGCGGCCCTTCATCGTCTTCGATCCCCGCGCGGGCCACGGCCCCGGCATCGGCGGGATGAAGCACGACAGCGAGATCGGCATGGCGCTCCAGGCGGGCCACCCCTGCTATTTCGTGGGCTTCGTCCCCGATCCCGTGCCCGGGCAAACCGTCGAGGACGTCTGCCGTGCCGAGGCGCAATTCCTGCGCAAGGTGACCGAGCTGCACCCGCAGGCCGAGGGCAAGCCCTGCCTCATCGGCAACTGCCAGGCGGGCTGGCAGATCATGATGATGGCCGCAGCCAATCCGGACCTACCCGGCCCGATCATGCTCGCAGGGTCGCCGCTTTCCTATTGGGCGGGCGTGCGCGGCAAGAATCCCATGCGCTACACGGGCGGTCTGCTGGGCGGAACCTGGCTCACCTCGCTTTCCGGCGATCTCGGTAATGGCATCTTCGACGGCGCCTACCTTGTCCAGAACTTCGAGTACCTCAACCCTGCGAACACCTATTGGGACAAGAGCTACAACGTCTACTCCAAGATCGATACCGAGCCGCAGCGCTATCTCGAATTCGAGACCTGGTGGAGCAGCCCCGTGCTGATGAACGCGACGGAAATGCAGTTCATCGCCGACGAGCTCTTCATTGGCAACAAGCTAGCCGCGGGCGAGATCATGCTCTCCGACGGCATGCGACTCGACCTCCGCAACATCAAGTCGCCGATTATCGTTTTCTGCTCCTGGGGCGACAACATTACGCCTCCGCAGCAGGCGCTGCATTGGATACTCGACCTCTACGACAACGACGAGGAATTCGTCGCTAGCGGCCAGACCATCGTTTACACACTCCATCAGACGATCGGGCATCTCGGCATCTTCGTCTCCGCGAAGGTCGCGACGAAGGAGCACGAGGAGTTCACGAATGCGATGGACTTGATCGACGTCTTGCCGCCAGGTCTCTACGAGGCGGTGTTCACGAAGGTGGACCCCAATACCGTGAACCCGGGGCTCGTATCAGGCGATTACGTCGTGCGCTTCGAAGCGCGCAGCCTCAGCCACCTCCGCGGGCTCGGGGGGAACAGCACCGAGGACGATCTTCGCTTCGCGACCGTACAACGCGTCTCCGAGATCAATCAGGGCCTCTACCGTTCGTTTCTGAGTCCGGCGGTGCGCGCCCTGGTCAACGACCAGACCGCGGAGTGGCTGCGGCGGATGCACCCGCATCGCCTCTCCTACGAGATCTTCTCCGACCGCAATCCTTGGCTCCGCCCGATCGCGCAGCTCGCGGAGAATGTGCGGCAGAATCGTCGGCCGGTCGACGCTGGAAATCCGTTCCTGAAGGTGCAGGAGGCGGTGTCGAAGCAGATCTCGGAGTCGCTCGACCGCTACCGCGAGGTGCGCGACCAGTTGAGCGAGGGAGTCTTCATGACGATCTACGGCTCGCCGCTGCTGCAGGCGACAGTCGGCTTGCGAGCCGACACCGCGACGGCGTTCCGACGCGTCGGCCGCGACGCCATGCGCGAGGTGGCCGCGCGAAGGGCTATGGCGGACCTGGAGCAGCGCATCGGTAAGGGCGACGGGCGCGAGGCCGTTGTCCGTGCCTTGCTCTATCTGGCGGGCGGCCGGCCTGAGCAATTCGTGGACGAGCGTGGCTTCGCCGTGCTGCGGCAGATCCGCGCGGAGACGCCGAAAGAGCAGCGAAGCAGCATTGCCGCGTTCAAGGGGATCGTGCACGACCAGTATCTCCTGCTACGTCTCGACGAGGAGCGCGCGATCGAGGCGCTGCCGCGGCTGCTGCCGGACGATCTCGAAGCGCGGGAATTCATGCTCAAGATCATCCGGCGCGTCGTCGCCGCGACCGGCGATCCCGACGCCGAGGTGAAGCGACGTCTCGCCCGCGTGGAAGCGATGATTCGGAAAGGACCGCTAGAGCGCGCCAAGACGGCCGAGGAGTTGCCCTGGAAGGTCGCGGCGTCCGAGAGCGCGCCGGCGCCGAAGCGGCAGCGCGGCATGGCGGAGACCGGCGCCGGCGGCGCCGAGCGTCAGGCCGAATCCAACGACTGACAGCGTCCGCCGCGCGCCCGCGGTGATTTGAGAACCGTATCAGGCCGGGGAGGCGACGATGAGTGCCGAGGAAGCCGCGGGTCAAGCGATCGAGAACCGCCCCTTCGACGAGATCAAGGTGGGCGACAGCGCCCGCCTCACGCGCACGCTCACCGGCGACGACGTCGCGCTCTTCGCAAAGCTCTCGGGCGACGTCAATCCGACCCATCTCGAGCCCGGATTCTCCGCCGGCGGCAAGGTCGCGCCGGTGAGCGCGCACAGCATGTGGTGCGGCGCGCTGGTCTCGGCGGTGCTGGGGACGAAGCTGCCGGGGCCCGGCACCGTCTATGTCGGCCAGACGCTCCGCTTCCACCGCCGGATCATGGCGGGCGAGACGCTCACGACGGAGGTCACCGTCAGGCGCAAGCGGGCGGAGGACAAGCTCGTCGTGCTCGACTGCCGCTGCCTCGATCAGAACGAGCTCGAGGTCGCGACGGGCTTCGCCGAGGTGATTGCTCCCACGCAGAAGTTCAGGGGCCAGGCGAGCGAGCTTCCTGAAGTGAGCGTGCGCCGGCATCCGAAATACGAGCGCCTCATCGAGCGCGCGAAGGGCGGGGTCCCGGTGCCGACGGCCGTCGCGCATCCCTGCGACGAGTCTTCGCTCGCCGGCGCGGTCGATGCGGCCGAGGCGGGTCTCATCCTGCCGATCCTGGTCGGGCCGGCCGCGAGGATCCGCGCCGTCGCCGAGCAGAATTCGCTGGACATCGGCCGCTGCGAGCTCGTGGACGCGCCGCACAGCCATGCAGCCGCCGACAAGGCCGTGGAGATCGTGCGGCTCGGCAAGGCCGACCTCCTGATGAAGGGCAGCCTCCACACCGATGAGCTCATGAGCGCGGTCGTGAAGAAAGATACCGGCCTCAGGACGGAGCGCCGGATCAGCCATTGCTTCATCCTGGACGTGCCCTCCTATCCGCTGCCGCTCTTCATCACGGACGCCGCGGTCAACATCTTCCCGACGCTCGAGGACAAAGTGCACATCGTCCAGAACGCGATCGATCTCGCGGTGGCGCTCGGAATCGAGCGGCCGAAGGTCGCGATCCTTTCCGCGGTCGAGACCATCAATCCCAAGATCCAGTCGACGCTCGACGCGGCGGCGCTCTGCAAGATGGCGGACCGCGGGCAGATCACCGGCGGCGTGCTCGACGGGCCCTTCGCGCTCGACAACGCCATCAGCAAGGCCGCGGCGAAGATCAAGGGCATCGTTTCGGAGGTCGCGGGCCAGGCCGACATCCTCGTGGTGCCCGATCTCGAGGCCGGCAACATGCTCGCGAAGAATCTGACCTTCCTTGCGGGCGCCGATTGCGCTGGCATCGTGCTCGGCGCGCGCGTGCCGATCATCCTCACGAGCCGCGCCGACAGCGTGCGCGCGCGCATGGCCTCCTGCGCGGTCGCGACCCTCTACGTCCGCGTCCGCAAGCAAGCGCTCGCCAAAGCGGCGGAGTGACGGACATGACCGATGTCGTCCTCGTCGTCAACGCCGGCTCCTCGAGCCTCAAATTCTCGGTTTACGAGCCGAGCGCGGACGGCGAGCCCACGCTCCTGCTCAAGGGCCAGATGGAGGGGATCGGCGTCCATCCGCATCTGAGTGCGCGGGACAGCGCCGGCAAGACGCTGATCGACAAGTCGTTCGAGCGCAGCGAGATCGGCGGCCACGACGAGGCGATCGCCGCGATCTCGGAGTGGCTGCGCTCCCAAGCCGGCGACTTCCGCCTCCTCGCGGTGGGCCATCGGGTCGTGCACGGCGGGCCGGATTTTTCGACGCCCGTGCTGATCGACGCCGGCATCCTCGAGAAGCTCGACGAGCTCTCGCCGCTCGCGCCCCTGCATCAGCCCGCCAGCCTCGCGGGTATCCGCGCCGTCGCTGCGCGCCAGCCGAGCCTCCCGCAGGTCGCCTGCTTCGACACGGCTTTTCATCGCGGCCATTCCGAGCTCGCCGAGCGCTTCGCGGTTCCGGAGGCGTTCTACCACGAGGGCGTGCGGCGCTACGGGTTCCACGGTCTTTCCTACGAATTCATCGCGCGGCGGCTGCCCGCGGTGGCGTCCGAGATCGCCCGCGGCAAGGTCGTCGTCGCGCATCTCGGCAGCGGTGCCAGCATGTGCGCGATCGTCAACGGAAAGAGCGTCGACAGCACCATGGGATTTACGGCGCTCGACGGGCTCCCCATGGGGACGCGCTGCGGCGCGCTCGATCCCGGGGTCGTGATCCATCTCATGCGCGCGAAGGGCCTCTCGCCGGACGCGGTGGAGAAGATGCTCTACAACGACTGCGGCCTGCGCGGGCTCTCCGGCGTCAGCAACGACATGCGCGACCTCCTGAAGAGCGAGGAGCCGCGGGCGAAGCTGGCGGTCGACTACTTCGTCCACCACGTTGTGCGCCAGCTCGGTGCGCTCTCGGCGGTGATGGAAGGGCTCGACGGCATCGTCTTCACGGCGGGGATCGGCGAGCGCTCTCCCGAGATTCGCGCGCGTGTTTGCGAGCACTCGGCCTGGCTCGGTGTTCGCCTCGATCCCAAGGCGAACGCGGCTGGCGGGCCGCGCATCTCAGCGCCGGGCTCCCGCGTCTCCGCCTGGGTCGTTCCCACGGACGAGGAGCTGATGATCGCCATCCACACCCTCGAGCTCGTCAAGCACTGATCTCTTCAATCCTGGAGGCCCCATGACCGATTCTTCCTTCAAGCCCTTCGTCGGCAAGAAAGGGCTGATCACGGGGATCGCCAACGACCAGTCGATCGCCTACGGCTGCGCCAAGGCGTTCCGCCGCTTCGGGGCCGAGCTCGCGATCACCTATCTGAATGAGAAGGCGAAGCCCTATGTCGAGCCACTCGCGCGCGAGCTCGAGGCGCCGATCTTCATGCCGCTCGACGTCATGGCGCCCGGCGCCATGGAGGCCGTCTTCGAGGCCATCAAGACGAAATGGGGCAAGCTCGATTTCGTCGTCCACTCCATGGCCTTCGCGCCCAAGGCGGACCTGCACGGCCGCGTCGTCGATTGCTCGCGCGAGGGTTTCCTGCTGGCGATGGACGTCTCCTGCCACTCCTTCATCCGCATGGCGAAGCTCGCGGAGCCGCTGATGAAGGACGGCGGCACCCTCTTCACCATGAGCTTCTACGGCGCGCACAAGGTGGTCGAGCACTACAACCTGATGGGGCCCGTCAAGGCTGCGCTCGAGGCGACGAGCCGCTATCTCGCCTTCGAGCTCGGCCCCAAGGGCATACGCGTGCACACGATATCGCCGGGACCGCTGCGCACCCGAGCGGCCTCGGGGATCAACCATTTCGACGAGCTCCTGGAGGACGCCGCGGCGAGAGCGCCCGCGCGCCAGCTCGTCACCATCGACGACGTCGGCATTGCGACCGCGGCGCTCGCGGGCGACGGGGCGAAGCTCATCACCGGCGAGACGATCTACGTCGACGGCGGCCTCCACATCGTGGGCTGATCCCCCCGGACGGCGGCGCGCCCCTACTGCCCTCCAATGCGGCGCCTACAGGGTATTGCGGATTGACCCGGAATTTCCGCGCGCGGACCCTGGGAGCCGCGGTATTCCGCACAGCGCTCGCCAAAACCTGAGCCCGGGGACGGGCCGCGGGGGATGCGGGCGCGCCCCATCTCGCGGGAGGCTCCAATGCGTTCAACGGTCTGCGCGCTTCTCCTGATCGGCGGGCTCGCCGCCGCCGCCCACGCGCAGCAGCCGACACCGCAGGCCGTTCAAGTCCTCACCGTCCCCGCCGAGAAAAGGCCGGTCGAGAAGACGCTCGAATTCGTCGGCCGCGTCGAGGCGGTCGACAAGGTGACGGTCCTCGCACGCGTCAAAGGCTATCTCGACGCGGTCCTGTTCAAGGAGGGCGATCTCGTCAAGGAGGGCGATCCGCTCTATCAGATCGAGCCGGGCCCCTTCGAGGCGGCGGTGCAATCGGCCGAGGGCGCGCTCGAGCGGGCGAAGGCGGCGCAGGTGCTGACCGCGGTGCAGCTCACCCGCGCCCAGGAGCTGCTGCGGACGCAGGCGGGATCGGTGGTCGCGCGCGACCAGGCGCTCGCCGCGGACGATTCCGCGAAAGCCGCAATCGTGATGGCCGAGGCCGATCTGAAGAACGCTCAGATCAATCTCGGCTACACCAAGATCCTTTCCCCGATCGCCGGCAAGATCGGCCGCACCAACGTCACCAAGGGGAACGTGGTCGGGCCCGACAGCGGTCCGCTCACGCTCATCGTGAGCCAGGACCCCATGTACGTGACCTTCCCGGTGAGCCAGCGCGAGTTCCTGCGCGCGCAGCAGGAGGGAAAGCAGATGGATCTCCGGAGCGTCAAGGTCCGGCTGCTCTTCTCGGACGGGAGCACCTACGGCAGCGAGGGGACTGTGAACTTCGTCGACGTCACCGTCGACAAGGCGACCGACACGATCCTGGCGCGCGCCACCTTCCCCAATCCGAGGGGCGCCCTCGTCGACGGCCAGCTCGTGCGCACCGTGCTCGGGGTCGGCCACCCCGAGGACAAGGTCCTGGTGCCGCAGGCGGCGCTCATCGCGGATCAGCAGGGCGTCTACGTCTTCGTCGTCGAGGACGGCAAGGCCGTGATCAAGCGCATTGTGATCAGCGGCGCCAACGGCGCCGACAGCGTCGTGGAGTCCGGCCTCAACGGCGGCGAGCAGGTCGTCGTCGAAGGCATGCAGAGCCTGCGCCCGGGAACCCCCGTGCAGGCGGCGCCGGCGCAGCAGTACCTGAAGCGGAGCTAGGCGATGATCTCTGCCGTCTTCGTCGATCGCCCCCGGCTCGCCATCGTCATCGCGATCGTCACGACGATCGCGGGCCTGGTCTCGCTGCTGGTGATCCCGATCTCGCAGTATCCGGACATCGTACCGCCGCAGGTCTCCGTCACGACCATGTACCCCGGCGCCAATTCCGCGGTCGTCGACGCGACCGTCGCGCAGCCGATCGAGGCGCAGGTCATCGGCGTCGACAAGATGATCTACATGAAGAGCGTCAACGGCGACGACGGCAGCTACACGCTCACGGTCTCCTTCGAGCTCGGCACCAATCCCGACATCAACACCGTCAACGTCAACAACCGGGTCCAGGCGGCGCTGCCGCAATTGCCGCCGGACGTGCAGCGCCAGGGCGTCGTCGTCAAGAAGAAGTCCTCGGCGCTCCTCGGCCTCATCTCCGTCTATTCCCCGAAGGCGACGCACAACCAGCTCTTCATCTCGAACTTCGTCACGATCAACCTCCTGGACGCGATCAAGAGCACGCCCGGCGTCGGCGACGCCTTCCTGTTCGGGCCGCAGGATTACGCGATGCGGGCCTGGATCCGGACCGACCGGCTGACGGGCCTCAACCTCACGACCGGCGACATCATCAACGCGATCCAGTCGCAGAACATCCAGGCCGCCGTCGGCCGGATCGGGGCGCGCCCGATCTCCGACGACCAGCAGCTCCAGCTCAACATCCAGACGAAGGGCCGTCTCAACACGGTCAAGGATTTCGAGAACATCGTCATCCGCACCAACCCCGACGGCTCGGTGCTGCGCTTGGGCGACGTGGCGCGGCTCGAGCTCGGCGCCGCCAATCTCGACCGCGACACCCGGATGAACGGCGCGGCCGCCACGATCATAGGCCTCTATCAATCGCCGGGCGCCAACGCGCTCGCCACGCTCGGCGCGGTGAAGGCCAAGCTCGAGAGCCTGAAGAGCCGCTTCCCCGACGACCTCGAGTGGAAAGTCACCTACGACCCCACCACCTTCGTCTCCGACACGATCCACGAGGTCCAGAAGACGCTGATCGAGGCCTTCATCCTCGTCGCCATCGTCGTTTACCTCTTCCTCGGGAATCTGCGGGCGACGCTCATTCCCCTGATCGCGGTGCCCGTGAGCCTCATCGGCACCTTCATGGTGCTTAACGCGATCGGCTATTCCGCCAACACGGTTTCGCTCCTCGCTGCCGTGCTCGCGATCGGCATCGTCGTCGACGACGCCATCGTCGTCGTCGAGAACGTCGAGCGCGTGATGGAGGAGCATCCGGAGCTCTCGCCAGGAGAGGCGACGAAGCGCGCGATGGCCGAGATCACCGCGCCCATCATCGCGATCACCCTGGTGCTGCTCTCGGTCTTCGTGCCGGTGGCCTTCATCCCGGGCATCTCCGGCGAGCTCTTCCGGCAGTTCGCCGTGACCGTCGCGGTCTCGATGTTCCTCTCGGCGATCAACGCGCTGACCCTCTCGCCCGCGCTATCGGGCGTGCTGCTGCGGCCGCATCACGGACCGCGGCGCGGCATCATGGGCTACGTGATGCGCTCGATCGATTGGGTGCGCGACCGCTACGGCCAGGCGGTCGCCCGCATCGTCCGCTTCTCGATCATCGGCCTCGTCGCCGTGGCCGCGTCGGGGTTCGGCTTCGTTTCGCTCTCTGCGATCACGCCGACGGGCTTCCTGCCGGAGGACGATCAGGGCGCGATCTTCGTGGTTGCGGAGCTCCCCGGCGGCGCATCGGTCGGGCAGACCACCGCCGCGCTCGAGAAAGCCGAGGAGATCGTCAAGAGCGACCCCTCGGTGCAGGACTACACCTCCGTCATGGGCTTGAACTTCATCGACAACTACTCGCAGCCCAATGCCGGCTTCATGGTCATCACCTTCAAGCCCTTCGAGGATCGGAAGGATCCCGCGCTGCGCGCGGACGCGGTGATCCGGCGCCTCGGCCAGAAGTTCCAGGAGATCCGCGGCGCGAGGATCGTGCCGCTCGCGCCGCCGCCGATCATCGGCCTCGGCACCGGCGGCGGCTTCACCTACGTGCTCGAGGATCTCCGCGGCGGCGATCCCGCAGCCCTCGCGCAAGTCATGCGCGGCCTCCTCATCGCCGCCAATCAAAACCCGAATCTGACGCGCGTCTTCAGCACCTTCTCCGCGTCGAACCCCTCGATCTACCTCGACATCGACCGCGACAAGGCGCAGGTGCTGGGCGTGTCGCTGAGCTCGGTCTTCCAAGCGCTCCAGGCCTCGCTCGGCGGGTACTTCGTCAACAACATGAACCTCTACGGCCGCACCTGGCAGGTCCAGGTGCAGGCGGAGGCGGCCGACCGCTCCAGCGTCGCCGACATCTATCGCATCAACGTCCGCAGCAACACCGGCCAGATGATCCCGTTGCGCTCGCTGGTCGAGGTGCGCGTCGTCGTCGGACCGCCGGCGATCATCCGCTACAACAACCTCCGCGCCGTCACGATTCAGGGCAATCCCGCGCCGGGCGTCTCATCGGGCCAGGCGCTGCGGGCGATGGAGGAGGTCGCGGCGAAGACCTTGCCCAGCGGGTATGCCGGAGAATGGACCGACACCGCCTTCCAGGAGAAGCGCGCGGAAGGCAAGACCGCGATGATCCTGGGCTTCGCGGTCCTCTTCGCCTACCTCTTCCTCGTCGCGCTCTACGAGAGCTGGACGATCCCGGTGCCGGTGCTGCTCTCGGTCTCCGTGGGCATCGCCGGCTCGTTCCTCGCGATCGTCATCGGGGGCCTCACCCTCGATCTCTACGGCCAGATCGGCATCGTCGTGCTGATCGGCCTCGCCGCCAAGAACGGCATCTTGATCGTGGAGTTCGCGAAGGAGCAGCGCGAGCGCGGCGTACCGCTGCTCGAGGCCGCGACGGAGGGATCCCGCCTCCGATTCCGCCCCGTGATGATGACGTCCTTCGCCTTCATCCTGGGCCTCCTTCCGCTGGTGGTCGCCGTCGGCGCCTCCATGCTCGCGCGGCGCAACGTCGGCACGCCGGTCTTCGGCGGCATGATCTTCGCCTCCTTCATCGGCATCTTCATGATCCCGCCGCTCTACGTGTTCTTCCAGCGAATCCGGGAAAAGCTCCGGCCGGGAGCGCGACCCAAGGCGGCGGCCCCGGAAGCGAAAGCGCCCGCGCATGGCGGTGTCGCGCGCTCGGAAGCGCCGGGAGAGTGAAGGCTCAGTCGCGGGTATTGCCGCTCGCGTAGAGCCAGCGCGCGACCAGCGCCTCGGTATCGCCGCCGAAGGAGTCGCGCGAGCCCTCCGAGAGCACCGTGCCGGTGCGCATGACGTAGACGTAGTCCGCGATCTCGAGCGCCCGCTTGATGTTCTGGTCGACCAGCAGCACCGCCTTCCCCTGCGCCGCCAGGTCCTTGATGAGCTCGTAGATGAGGGCGGCGACGCGGGGCTCGACGCCGGCGGTGGGCTCGTCGATCAGGAAAAGCACGGGATCGTGCATGAGGCTCCGCGCGATCTCGAGCTGGCGCTGCTGCCCGCCGCTGAGCGTGCCCGCCTGCTGGCTGCGCCGCTCGCGCAAGACCGGGAAGCGCTCGCAAGCCTGGCGCACGAGATCCTCGACGCGGCCGCGCTCGCCGCGGTAGCGCCAGGCGCCGAGGCGCAGATTCACCTCGACCGTCAGGTGCGGAAAGATGCTGGGGCGCTGCGGCAGATAGACGACGCCGTGCCGCCCCATCTCGTGCGCGGGAACGCCCCGGACCGGCGCGCCATCCATGACGATCTCGCCCTCGCGCGCCGGGAGGAAGCCATAGAGCACCTTGAGGAGCGTCGATTTCCCCGTGCCGTTCGGCCCGAGGACGCAGCGGACCTCCCCGCGCTGCGCCTCGACCGAGACGCCCCGGAGGATGTCGATGCCCGAGAGATAGCCCGCGACGAGGTCGCGCGCGACGAGCCAGGGCCCGGCCTTGACGGCGGCGGCGGTCATCTCAGAGGCCGGCATAGGCGGCGAGCACGGTCTGATCGGTCCGCACCGTCGCGGGCTCGCCATCGGCGATCTTGCTGCCGCGGGCCATGACGACGAGACGGCGGGAGATGCGGAGGATCGATTCCATGTCGTGGTCGACGACGACGAAGGTGCGGCCGTCCCGGTGCAGCTCCTCGATGCGCTTGATGAGCTCGTCGCGGAGCCGCGGATGCACGCCCGCGAAGGGCTCGTCGAGGAACAGCACCTTGGGCTCCAGCATCAGGCAGCGTCCGAGCTCCAGGAGCTTCTGCTGCCCGCCCGAGAGGTTCTTCGCCTGGAGCTGCTCCAGATGGGCGAGGCTCAGGAACTCGAGATAAGTGCGCGCGCGCCGCGCGGCCTCCTCCCAGCTCGAGTGCGGACGCGTCAGGCCCGGCACGAGCATGTTCTCGAGCACGGTCATGCGGCTGAAGAGCTGCGTGAGCTGGAAGGTCCGCGCGACGCCCATGGCGGCGTAAACGTGCGGGGGGCGGCCGCTCACGCGCTCGCCGCGCACCAGCACCTCGCCGTCGTCGGGGAGGAGATGTCCCGTCAGCACGTTGATGAGCGTGGTCTTGCCGGAGCCGTTCGGGCCGATGAGCCCGATGAGGTCGCCCTCGGTCACGACGAAATCGACCTCGTCGTTGGCGACGATGCCGCCGAAGCGCTTGACGAGGCCCCGGCCCCGAACGAGCTCCTGACCCGCGCTCACGCGCCGGGGTCCTTCTGCGGGAGGTCGCGGACGGCGGGCGGCGCGCTCACCCGCGCCTCGCCGAGACGCACGAATTGCAGCCAGAACGGCGTGATGAGGCCGTTCCGGGCGAAGCGCATGGTGAGCAGCAGGATGACGCCGAAGATGGGGAGACGCCATTGGTCGAAATTCTCGATCTCCACGTTGCCGAATATCGGCAGCCACACGTGAAGGCCTGCGAGATCGCGGAGTTTTTCCAGCAGAAACTCGACGAAGAATGCGCCGCCGACCGCGGTCGGCAGCAGCTCCATGCCGCCGATCACGGTCATGACCACGAGCTTCGCCATCTCGTCGAGATCGCCCATGCTGGGCGTGATGATGGGGATGTAATGCGCGTAGAAGCCGCCGGCGAGCCCGGCGAAGCCGCTGGCGATCGCGAAGGCGAGGATGCGGAAGCGCGCGACCGCCACGCCCGATGCCGCCGCCGCCTGCTCGTCCTCGCGGATCGCGCGCAGGAAGAGGCCCCAGCGCGAGCGCACGAGCAATCCCATGAGCCCGAGCGAGACCGCGAGCAGCGCAAAGGCCGTGTAGAAATAGGGAAGGCGCGTCGCGGCGTCGGGGAAGAGCGGGTCCGTGTGCAGGCCCGCCATGCCCGCGGTCACCTGGTCCTCGGTCGCGATCGCGATGCGCACGATCTCGGAGAAGCCCAGCGTGAAGATCGCGAGATAGGGGCCGCTCATCCGGAGGCACACCCAGCCGATGAGCGCCCCGACGACGCAGCACATGATGATGCCCGCGACCATGCTCAGGGGGATCGGAATGCCCGACCAATTGACGAGCAGCTGCGAGGTATAGGCGCCGATCGAGGCGAAGGCCATGTGGCTCAGCGAGAAGAGACCGACATAGCCCGCGAGCAGCGACCAGCTCGCCGCGAGAATCCCGTAATACATCGCGATGATCGCGACGTGCATCCAATAGGGGCTGAGACCGTCGGCGAGAAACAGCACCAGCGCCGAGATCGCGAGCAAGACATAGATGTGGAGCCGCTTCACGCCGCTCACTCCATCCTGAGGTGGCGCCGGCCGAAGAGCCCCTGCGGCCGGAACACCAGGAAGATCATGAGCATCAGCACTCCGAAGGCGTTCTGATAGGCGAGCGCCCGGGTGGGATCGGGGAAGAAGGCCGTGAAGAGCGTCTCACCCTCGCCGAGCATGAGTCCCGCGATGATGCTGCCGAGGGTCGAGCCCATGCCGCCGAGGATCACGATCACGTAGGCGTGGATGTTGGCGGCGACGCCCATGTCGGGCGCGAGCGAGTAGGTGGGCGCGATGAGCGCGCCCGCGCCGGCCGCGAGCGCCGCGCCGATGCCGAAGGCGAGCGAGTTGAAGCGCCGCGGATTGATTCCCACGATCGCCGCGGAATCGCGCGACTGGCTCACCGCATCGAGCGCCTGGCCCCAGATCGTCCGCTGCATGAAATAGAGGAGGCCGAGAATCAGGAGAATGCCGATGCCCGCGGCCACCAGCCGGTCGTTCGTGAGCGTCAGATTTCCGATCCGCGTCACCCCCGGAACGAAGGAGGGCGGCTTCAGCGCAAAGGGGCCGAAGGCGATGACGGCGCTGTTACGCAGGAAATAGGCGAGACCGAAGGTGACGATGAGCCCGTATTCGTCCTTGCGCTCGGTCGCGTCGCTGTAGAGCGGCGTCAGCATCAGGCGCTCGAGGATGATCGCACCGAGGAAGAGCGCCGCCATCGCCACGACCATCGCGACGAGCGGGGGGAAGCCCAGCAACTCGATGACGAAATAGGAGCAGTAGCCCCCGAGCATGTAGAGGTCGCCGTGGGCGAAGTTGACGATCTTCAGGATGGAGAAGATCAGCGTGACGCCGACCGCAATCAGCGCATAGATCACGCCGATGACGGCCCCGTTCGCGAATTGAACGAAAAAATATTGCCAGGTCATCTCTTAAAGAATGCTCTCTCAAAGTAGAGCCGGGGGAGGCCCGGCGCCCGCGCCTCGATGGCGCCTGCGCGCGGCCTCCCCCGCAAATCTACTCTATGCTTCCGAGCGGCGACTCACTTGCTCGGCTTCTGGTAGGTGTACTTCACGTTCGCGATGTCGCGCGGCCAGACGATCGGCGCGTCGTCGGCGTCCTGACCGACCTTGTCGTACTGCACCAGCGCGACCGGCGCGTTCATGAACTGGTGATAGGCCCAGTCCGGCTCGTGGCTGGTCGAGAAGGTGTAGCGGCCGCGTCCCAGCACGATGTCGGTCTTCTCGAGCGCGGCGATGATCGCCTTGCCGTCGGTAGAGCCGGCTCGCTTGATCGCGTCGGCGAGCACCAGCATAGCGTCGTAGTTCTCGATCGCCTGCGGCGAGGCCGGCGCGTTGAACTTCTTCTGGAACGCCGCCTTGAAGGCCTTGGTCACGTCGTTATCGGCCGCCTTCGGCAGACCGACGATCTCCGTGACGAGACCCACGCCGCCCTGGCCGACGTTCTTCCAGAAGGTCGGATCGACCGCCGGACCGCCGGAGTTCGCGATGCCAGTCTGCGCCGTCGGCGCGAAGCCGAGGGTGAAGGACTGGCTGATCATGGGATAGGCGCCGGCCTCGCTGTACTCCGTCATGAAGAAGTCGAAGGGCGGCTGGTGAGCCTTGAAACGCTCGATCTGCGCCGTGAACTCGGTCGCGTTCGGATCGGCGCCGACGTTCTCGTACTTGACGCCGTGCTTATCGAGCCCGGGGAGCAGAACGTCGAGCGCGCTCTGTCCGCCGTCCGTTTTCTCCGCGAGAATCGCGACGTTCTTGAAGCCGGCGGCGGCGATCCAGTCCGCGTATTTGCCGGCGATCAGCGCCTGGTTGGGCGCCACCCGGAAGACCTCGGGATAACCCTTGCCGGTGATCTTGAGGGCCCAGACGTCGACCGCGATGATCGGAATGCCCGCCTTGTGCGCGACCTCCATCTCCGCGAGGAACACGGAGCTGTGGAACTCGCCGGTGATGGCAACGACCTTGTCCTGCGAGATCAGGCGCTCGGCGGCGGCGGTGCCCTCCTCGGGCTTGCCGCGCGTATCCTGGAAGACGAGCTCGATTTGCTTTCCGAGGAGACCGCCCTTGGCGTTGATCTCTTCGGCCGCGAGCTGGGCGGCTTGTTTCATCAGCGCGCCCTCAGCATAGCCGCCGGGAGGCGACAGCGGCCCGACCCATCCGATCTTGATCGTATCCGCCGCCTTGACCGGCGCGCCCATGAATTGTGACGACAGGATGACAACCCCGCCGATAACTGCGGCGAGCTTGCCGGCGACATGCCAGCGTCCATTGACCCGCATTGTCCACCTCCGATTTTGTCGCGTTGGTACGCTCGTGATTGCTAGGCATCCCACAAGCCCTCGGTGCATCCGACCGAGGCCGCAGCCACTATAGCACCGCGAATTTTGCGCATACATGTCGGTTTCGCGCAACTCGCCCCAGAGGCTGCCTTGCCGCGCGGGCTGCGGCAAAATAAGCTCGGAGGCACCGAATTCCGCCCCAAGATTCCGAGCGGGCGGACTTTATCCAAGGGGTACCGCGATGACCGAGCTCTTGCCGAATTCGCCCGCCGCGCGGGACGTGGCCTATCACGTCCATCCGCAGACCAATCTGCGCAAGCTGCGCGAGGAAGGTCCGCTCGTGATCACCCGCGGCAAGGGCTGCCGCATCTTCGACGACGCCGGCAAGGACTACATCGAGGCGGCCGCGGGCCTCTGGTGCGCCGCGCTGGGATTCAGCGCCTCCGAGCGGCTCGCGCGCGTCGCCTACGACCAGATGAAGGCGCTCGCCTACTACCACACCTTCCGCCAGACCTCGCATCCCGCCGCGATCGATCTCGCGGAGAAGCTGCTCTCGATCGCGCCGAAGGGCATGTCGAAGGCGATCTTCCAGTGCTCGGGCTCGGAGGCGAACGACACCGCGATCAAGCTCATCTGGTACTACCACCACGCCACCGGCAATCCTCAGAAGATGAAGATCATCGGCCGCAAGAACGGCTATCACGGCAACACCATCGCCGCCGTGAGCGTCTCCGGCCGGCCCGACATGCATGCGGATTTCGGCCTGCCGCTGCCGATGATGCGGCACACGGAATTCCCGCACTACTACCGCTTCCACGAGGAGGGCGAGAGCGAGGAGCAGTTCGCGACCCGGATGGCCGATGCGCTCGAGAAGCTCATCCTCGCGGAAGGGCCGGAGACCGTCGGCGGCTTCTTCGCGGAGCCCGTGATGGGCGCGGGCGGCGGCATCGTCCCGCCCAAGACCTATTTCGAGAAGATCCAGCGCGTGCTGCGCAAATACGACGTGCTCTTCGTCGCGGACGAGGTGATCTGCGGCTTCGGGCGGACCGGCAACTGGTGGGGCTCCCAGACCTACGGGATCGAGCCCGACATGATCTCCTGCGCCAAGGCGCTCTCCGCGGCCTTCCAGCCGATCTCGGCGCTGATGATCAGCGAGCGCGTCTATCAGGCGATGCTGACCGAGAGCGACAAGCGCGGCACCTTCGCGCACGGCTACACCCATGCGGGCCATCCGGTCTCCTCGGCCGTGGCGCTGGAGACGCTCCGCATCTACGAGGAGATGGACCTCGTGGGACACGTCCGCCGCGTCGGCGCCTATTTCCTCAGCGAGCTCGGGAAGTTCGCGGAGCATCCGCTGATCGGCGACGTCAGCGGCGTCGGGCTCCTTTGCGGGCTCGAGTTCGTCGCCGACAAGGCCGCGCGCAGCCCCTATGCGCCCGCGGGACGCGTGGGCCAGATCCTGGACCGCCACGCGCGGAGCCGCGGCCTCATCCTGCGCGTCATCGGCGACCGCGCCGTCTTCACCCCGCCGCTCATCATCGACGAGGCCGAGGTCGACGAGATGATCCGCCGCTTCCGCGGCGCGCTCGACGACACCTGGGGCGAGCTCCGCCGTCAGGCGGCGTAGGGCGGTCCTTCAGACGACGCCGCGCGCGCGCAAGCCAGCGATCCCTGCGGCATCGTAGCCGAGGCCCTTCAGGACCTCCTCGGTGTGCTGGCCGAGCTCCGGCGTCGGGCGGTACTCCGCGGGCTCCTCGACGGCGCTCAGATGGATCGGCTGGCCCACGACCTCGATCTCGCCGAGCGCCGGGTGCCGCACGCGCTTCGCGATGCCGAGGTGGCGCACCTGGGGCTCGGCGAAGGTGCGGTCGATGCTGTTGATGGGCCCGCAGGGGACGCCCGCCTCGTTGAGGCGCTTCACCCAGTAGGCGCTCGGCTTTTGCCGCGTCACCGCGGCGAGGCGCTCGTTGAGCGCCGCGCGGTTGCGCGAGCGGAGCTCGTTGGTCGCGTGCTCGGGGTGCGCCAGCAGCTCCGGCGCCTCGATCGCCTCGCAGAGCCGGGGCCAGAGCGCGCCCCCGGAGGCCGCGATGTTGATGTGGCCGTCGGCGGTCGGGAAGACGCCGGTCGGGATCGCGGTCGGGTGATCGTTGCCGGCCTGCTTCGGCACCTCGTGCGCGATGAGCCAGCGCGCCGCTTGGAAATCAAGCATGAAGACCTGCGCCTCCAGCAGCGAGGTGTGCACCCACTGGCCGCGCCCCGTCGTCTCGCGCTGCAGGAGCGCCAGCAGCACGGCCTGCGAGAGAAAAATCCCCGCCGTCAAATCCGCGATCGGGATGCCCACGCGCATCGGCCCCTGCCCCGGCGCGCCCGTGATCGACATCAGGCCGCCGATGCCCTGGGCGATCTGATCGACGCCGGGGCGCGTCGCATCCGGTCCGGTCTGGCCGAAGCCGGAGATGCTGGCATAGACGATGCGGGGATTGATCCGCGACACCGCCTCGTGGTCGATCCCGAGCCGATGCTTCACGTCGGAGCGGTAGTTCTCGACGACGACGTCCGCGCGCTCCGCCAGGCGCAGGAAGATCGCCCGCCCCTCCTCGCTCTTGAGGTTGAGCGTCATGCTGCGCTTGTTGCGATGGAGGTTCTGGTAATCGAAGCCCGTCCGGGAGGCAGCGACCGCGTCGCCTTTGGCGCCGCCGGGCGCCTCGATCTTGAGCACCTCGGCGCCCCAATCCGCGAGCTGGCGCACGCAGGTGGGACCGGCGCGATGCAAGGTGAGATCGAGAACCGAGAAACGCGCGAGAGGCAGGTTCGTCATGACTCGCTCTCCGAGCTATGAGCGATGGAGGCTCGACCGAGGCATCGAACATCAGGCTTGGGCGGCGAAGGCGTCGACGATCTCCGCGCCGGTCGCGGCCCAGACGTCGCGATGGCTCGAGATGTGCCGCAGCGCCCGCTCCAGCGCGCCGATCCGATAGGGCTGGCCGATCGCCCAGGGATGGAGCGACAGCGTCATGAGCCGGCCGCCCTGCGTCTCCGCCTCCTTGTAGAGCAGGTCGAACTGGTCAGAGACCTGCTCGGCGAAGGCATCCTCGGAGTGACGGTTCTGCACCAGGATCGTCACGTCGTCGATGTCGTTGGAGAGCGGCAGGCTGTGGATCGCACGCGCCTCGGTCCGCATCGCGTAGGGCATGTCGTCGTTGACCCAGTCGCAGACGTAGTCGATGCCGGCGGATGCTACGAGATCGAGGGTCGAGAAGGATTCCGACCGCGCCGGCGAGAGCCAGCCGCGGACCTTCTGTCCGGAGACGCGGCGGAGGATCGCGAGCGACTCCTCGACGAGCTTGCGCTCCTCCTCTTTCGGCAGGCCCCCGTGATGGAGGTGGTCCATGTCGAGCCCGTGCCCAACGGCCTCCCAGCCGCGCCCGACGCAGGACTCGACGAGCGAGGGATAGCGCACGGCCACCGCCGCATTGATCGCGACCGACGGACGGATGCCGAAGCGCTCGAGCGCCCGCATGACGCGGAAAATTCCGACGCGGTTCCCGTAATCGCGGAGCGTGTAGTGCCGCAAATCCGGATAGGCCGTCACGAGCGCGCCCGGCGGCTTGAAGGGCTTCCCCTTCGTGTCCAGCGGGAACCACTCCAAGGCGACGACGACCCAGAGCGCGATCCGCGCCCCGTTGGGCCAGCGCACGGGCTTCCGCCGGTGCAGCATCGACCAGGCATAGCGGTCGTGATCCATGCCGTAGCGGCGATGCCTGTACTCGAGATACTCCGGCGGCAGGGTCATGGCGCCGCGCCCACGGGCTCGGAGGCTTTGGCGAAGGCGTCGAAGTCGTGCGCGAGGAAGTGCTGAGCGATCTCGCGGCCCGTCGCGCGCCAGACCCCGTCATGGCCCGTGATGTAGGCGAGCGCCTCCTCGAAGGGCGCGATGCGATAGGGCTGGCCCACGAGATAGGGATGGAGCGGGATGCACATGACGGTGCCGGACTCCGCGCCCTCCTCATAGAGCCGGTCGAACTGGCGCTTGATGATCTCGCCATAGGCGCGCGGGCTCAAGGCGTTCCCCGTGAAGACGATGGCGTCGTTCATCTCGAGCGAATAGGGAATGCTCACGAGCCGGCCGCGCGCGGTCTTCACCGGGCAAGGCTGGTCGTCGTGGAAGAGGTCGCAGCAATAGCTGAGGCCCATCTCCGCGATGAGATCGAGCGTGCGCTCGGTGTAGGTGAGCGCGGGGGCGAGCCAGCCGTCGAGCTTCTGCCCTGTGTATTTCCTGACGGTGTCGATCGAATCCTGGATCACCGCGCGCTCCTGCTCCTCGCTCATCTCGAAGAGATAGCGCGTGTTGTAGGTGCCGTGCGAATAGAACTCCCAGCCGCGCTTGGCGCATTCCTCGATCACCTCGGGATGATGCTGGCACATCGCGACGTTGAGCGAGACGCTGCCGCGCATGCCGCAGCGGTCGAAGGCCTCGAGCATGCGCTGGAAGCCGGCGCGGTTCCCGTAATCCCGGTAGGAATATCCGAGCACGTCCGGCGCCGGGCGCGGCCAGGCCCCGCGCACCGGATTCTTCGGGGGATCGAGCTCGTAGAACTCGATGTTGGGCGCGAGCCAGAACGCGACGCGAGCGCCGTTGGGCCAGCGGATCTTGGGCCGCCGGTCGTAGGGGAGGTAATCGTAGAGGCCGGGATCGCGCTTCAAGATCCGCCTCAATCGTTGACGGGCTGGTAGCGGCGCATGAAGTCGATCGCCTCCGCGACGGGCATCACGTCCGCGTATTTGATCGCCATGTCGTAGAGGTTCGCGAAATGCGGGCTCTCGTGCTTGTCGGCGCAGCACTCCTCCGGGACGATGGTGCGGAAGCTCCGCGAGAGGCTGTCGACCACCGTCGCACGCACGCAGCCGGAGGTCGAGCCGCCCGTCACCACCACCGTGTCCACCCGGTGGAAGGTGAAGAGCGAGCCCAGATTGGTCTCGAAGAAGGCCGACGCCATGCGCTTGTTGACGATGATGTCGCGCTTCCGGTCGATGCGCAGGCGGTCGTCGAGCTCCGAGCGGCGCGAGCCGGCCTTGATGTTCTGGAGCGAGTCCGGCGTGTTCGTCCGCGTGCCCCAGACGCCGCAATCCTCGCCCGATTCCATGTAGGCGACGTGGGTCCAGACCACCGGGCAATTCTTGGCGCGGAAGAGATCGGCGAGCTCGTTGACGTAGTCGATCTGCTTCGGATCGGTCTCGTAGGCGGTCTTGAATTCCGCGGGGCGGGTGTAGGCGTTCTGGAGATCGACATTGATGAGTGCGGGCTTGCGCCCGAAGCCGAAGCGCTTGCGCGTGGGATTGGTCTTTATCTCCTGATAAAGCTCGCGCGCGGTCTTGTCCGATCGCTCCATCGCCTTTCCTCCGTCGATCCCGGCCAGCCCGCGCAGCCCCGCGCCGACTGGCGCAAAAGACATAGCATTCGTTCGGGTGCCGCGCTATGAGTCGCAAAAGGCTCCGATGCTCAATGGGGAGGGTCAAGCATGTCTCGCGATCGTCGTTCCGTCAGCCGGCGCGGTGTTCTCGCCGGGGCCGCCGCCGTCGCCGCCCTGGGGGCGCCCGCTGTGCTCCGCGCCCAGACCCAATCGGTGAAGGTCGGCATCATCCATCCCGTGACCGGCGGCGTTTCCTATTCCGGGACCCAGGGGCGCGCGGGCGCGCTCATGGCGGTCGAGGACGTCAACGGCAAGGGCGGCATCAAGTCGCTGGGCGGAGCGAAGATCGACGCGCTGCTCTCGGACGCGCAGTCGAAGGTCGACGTCGCGGTCTCCGAGATCGAGAAGTACCACGAGGCCGGCGTCTCCGCGATCGTCGGGGGCTATGCGAGCTTCATCTGCCTCGCTACGACGCAAGCGGCGGCGAAGCACGACATTCCCTACGTCGTCGACGTCGGCACCGACGACCGCATCGTCTCCGGCGGGCTCACCAACACCTTCCGCTTCAGCCCGGGCTACGGGGTCTTCGTCAAGACCGCCGTCCCCGCGCTCAAGGACATCAACGCGGCCGCGGGCAATCCCGCGAAGACCGCGATCATCGTCCACGAGGATTCGGCCTTCGGCACCGGGACGGCGGGCCTCCTCGCGAAGGAGCTGCCGGGGATCGGCATCGAGGTGCTCGAGGTCATCAAGCACCCGACCCCGACCCTCGACTTCAACAACATCGTGCTCACGATCAAGGCCAAGAACCCGGACATCGTGATCCCCGCCAACTACTACAACGAGTACGTCATCCTCGCTCGCACCATGCTGCAGCAGAAGGTGCGGCCGAAGGCGATCTACTCCGTGCTGGGCGGCGGCGCCTCGCAATACCGCTTCGTGAAGGAGTTCCCCGAGGCCGCCAAATACATCATGGACTGCAATCACTGGTACAACCCCAAGGTTCCGGCGGCGCTCGAGCTGAAGAAGCGGACGGAGGCGAAGGACCTCTTCTACACCTACGAGGTCTTCCTCAATTACACCGCGGTGATGTTGCTCGCGGACGCGCTGGAGCGCGCGGCCTCGACCGACCGCGCGAAGATCACGGCGGCGCTCGCCTCCAGCACCTGGAGCGGCCACTTCATGCCCTACGGCCCGACCAAGTTCGAGAACGGGCAGAACACCGGCGCGCGCGCCGTGAACCTGCAGGTGCAGGACAACGACATCAAGGTGATCCTGCCGGCGGAATTCGCGAACGCGAAGCCGGTCTTCCCGATGCCGGCTTGATCGCGGGGAGAGCGGTGTCGGCGGTCCGGGACGGCTCTCGCGGCGCCGTCCCGGCCGAGTTCTCTTGGCAGCGCTCGACATGCTTCAGCTTCAGATCCTGCTGCCGGCGGTCCTGAACGGGCTCGCGACCGGAGCCGTCTACGCGCTGGTGGCGCTGGGCCTCACGCTCATTTACGGCGTGCTGCACATCGTCAACTTCGCCCATGGCAGCCTGCTGATGCTGGCGCTCTACGGCGTCTATTTCCTCTACACGCTCGTCGGCATCGATCCCTATCTCGCCTTGCCGATCGCGGTGCCGCTGATGTTCTGCCTGGGCTACGCCCTCCAGCGCTCGGTGATCGCGACCGCGAGCCACGGCCGGGAGGAGAACATCCTGCTGGTGACGCTCGGCCTCTCCATCATCATCGACAACCTCGCGCTCTATTTCTGGACCGCCGACACCCGCACCATCAATCCGAGCTACGCCTTCGAGACCGTCGATTTCGGCGTCGCCTTCATCGCCGTGCCCAAGGCCGTGTCGTTCGTGGGCGCCCTCGCGGTGACGGCGGTGCTCCGGCTCCTGATCCAGCGCACCGATCTCGGCAAGGCGATCCGCGCGCTCGCCCGCGAGCGTCGCGGCGCCGAGCTCGTGGGCATCGACGTCGACCACGTCTACGCCATGAGCTTCGGCATCGGCATCGCCTGCGTCGGCGCCGCGGCCTGCCTGCTGCTGCCGAGCTATTACGTCCATCCCGGCGTCGGCGAGAGCTTCGTGCTGATCGCCTTCACCATCGTCGTCCTCGGCGGCATGGGGAGCTTCGCGGGCGCGCTCGTCGGCGGCTTCGTGATCGGGCTCACGGAATCCTTGGGCGGGCTCTTCCTCGGCGAGAATCTCGGCCGGATCGGCGTGTTCGTGATCTTCATCGCGATCCTGCTGTTCCGGCCGACCGGGCTCTTCGGGCAGCGCGCGTGAGCCCCAAGTGAAGACCCCCGGGCTTCTCGCACTCGCGGTGCTGCTGGCGCTGGTGCCGCTGCCGCTCCTGGTGCAGTCGGGCTTCTGGCTGCAATTCGCGATCTTCACGCTCTACTTCGCTCTCCTCGGCCAAAGCTGGAACCTCCTCGGCGGCTATGGCGGCCAGAGGAGCTTCGGCCATGCCGCCTTCTTCGGCACCGGCGCCTATGCCGCCGCGGTGCTGCAGGTCGATCTCGGCGTCAATCCCTGGCTCTGCCTCGGGCTTGCCGGACTCTTCGGCGCCGCCGCTGGCGGCTTCGTGGGCGCGCTCAGCTTCCGCTATGGCCTCCGCGGCTCGTACTTCGCGCTCGTGACATTGGCCTTCGCCGAGGTGTTCCGGATCGTCGCGGATTCCGTGCCCTTCACCGGCGCCGGCGTCGGATTGCAGATCCCGCTGCGGCAGACCGCCGCCAACTTCCAGTTCCACGACAAGGCGGGATTTTACGCGGTGATCCTCGCGCTGACCGCGCTCGCGACGGCGGTCGCCTGGTGGCTCGAGAACTCCCGCTTCGGCGCGGAGCTCGTCGCCGTGCGCGAGAACGAGGACGCGGCGCGCGCCCTCGGCATCGACGTCAACCGCACCAAGCTCTGGGCGATCGCGCTTTCGGGCGCGCTCGCGGGCTTCGCGGGCAGCTTCTACGCACAGTACTTCCTCTATCTCGACCCGCGCCTCGCCTACGGCGTCGAGGTCTCCGTGACGGCGCTGCTGGTGCCGCTGATCGGCGGTGCCGGCACGGTGCTGGGGCCGCTCATCGGCGCGGTCGCGCTGCGCGCGCTCAACGAGATCAGCAGCACCGTCACCAGCGGCGCGCCCGGCCTGAACCTCGTGCTCTACGGCGCGCTCCTGATCGCGATCCTCGCCTTCCTGCCGGACGGGCTCGTGAGCCTGATCCCGCGGCTCTATCGCTCGCGGCTCCGCAATGCTTGAGATCGCGGGCATCAGCAAGCGCTTCGGCGGCTTGACCGCGGTCGCGGACGCCTCGCTCGAGGTGCGCGAAGGCGAGATCGTCGCGCTCATCGGCCCGAACGGCGCCGGAAAGACCACGCTCTTCGGCATCGCCGCGGGCTTCATCCCCGCGGATGGCGGCTCCGTCCGATTTGCGGGCGAGGAGATTCTGGGCCTGCCGCCGCATCTCGTCGCACGGCGGGGTCTCGTGCGAACCTTCCAGATCGTGCAGCCCTTCGCGGGCCTCAGCGTGCGCGAGAACGTCGCCGTCGGCTGCCAGCTTCATGCCGGGAGCCGGGCCGCGGCGCTTGGCGAGGCGGCGGAGGTCGCGCGCAGGGTCGGCATGGGCGACCTCATTGACCGTCCCGCCTCCGCCCTCACCATCGCGGGACGCAAGCGCCTGGAGCTCGCCCGCGCGCTTGCGACCAAGCCGCGCCTGCTGCTGCTGGACGAGGTGATGGCGGGCCTCAACCCCACGGAGATCGTGGAGCTTCTGCCGCTCGTCCGCGCCATCCGCGGGTCCGGCGTGACCCTGCTCCTCACCGAGCACGTAATGCAGGCCGTGATGAGTCTCGCCGAGCGCGTTTACGTCCTCAGCGACGGCCGCATCATCGCGGAGGGCCCGCCCGCCGCGATCGTCGCCGACCCCCGCGTCATCGAGGCCTATTTGGGGCGCGGCGCGGCCCAGCGCCTGAGCCGAGGCGGCCATGCTTGAGGCCGCGGGACTGGCTGTGGGTTATGGCGCGCTTCCGGTGCTGCGCGGCATCGACTTCGGGATCGCCGCGGGCGAGATCGTCGCCGTGCTCGGCAGCAACGGCGCCGGCAAATCGACGCTCAACAACGCGCTCTCGGGCATCCTGCGCCCCACCGCCGGCACGATCCGCTTCGAGGGCGCCGAGATCGCCGGCGCCTCTCCCGCCTCGATCGTGGCGCTCGGCCTCATCCAGGTGCCGGAGGGGCGATGCGTCTTTCCGAACCTCAGCGTGCGCGAGAACCTAGAGCTCGGCAGCTATCGCCGCGGACGCGCGCGCCGGGCGCAGAACCTCGAGCGCGTGAGCGGGATCTTCCCGCGGCTCCGCGAGCGCATGGCGCAATCGGCGGGCACGCTCTCCGGCGGCGAGCAGCAGATGCTCGCGATCGGCCGCGGCTTGATGGGGGAGCCGCGGCTTCTCATTCTCGACGAGCCCTCGCTCGGCCTCTCGCCGCTCCTCGTGGAGGAGATGTTCGCGCTCATCGCGCGCATCCGCGCGGAGGGTCTCTCGATCCTGCTCGTCGAGCAGAACGTCATGCAATCGCTCGCCATCGCCGACCGCGCCTATGTGCTGGAGCACGGCCAATTCGCGCTCACCGGACCGGCTGCGGAGCTGCTGAGCGATCCCCGGCTCCGGCAAACCTATCTGGGGCTATGATCGACACCCCCAAAGCGAGGCTCTCATGACATCCCTCCGCTCACGATTGCACCGCCCGGAGATCGTGGTGGCGCCCGGCTGCTACGACGCGCTCTCGGCCTACATGATCGAGCGCGCGGGCTTTCCCGCGGCCTATCTCTCCGGTGCCTCCATCGCCTATACGCGGCTCGCCCGTCCCGATATCGGGCTCGTGAGTCTGAGCGAGGTCGCGGACACCATCGCCGCCATCCGCGAGCGCCTGGCGATACCGTTGATCGTCGACGCCGATACCGGCTTCGGCAACGCGCTCAACACGATCCGGACCGTGAAGCTCTTCGCGAGCCGCGGCGCCGCGGCGATCCAGCTCGAGGATCAGACCATGCCCAAGCGCTGCGGTCACCTCGCGGACAAGACGCTCGTTCCCACGGCGGAGATGGTCGGCAAGCTCAAGGCCGCGCTCGATGCGCGGCCGAGCGAGGAGACCATGATCATCGCGCGCACGGATGCAATCGCCGTGGAGGGCTTCGAGGCGGCGCTCGACCGCGCCGAGGCCTATCGCGAGGCGGGCGCGGACCTGCTCTTCATCGAGGCGCCCCGCAGCGAGGCCGAGCTCGCGGCCATCGGCCAGCGCTTTCGCGGCCGCATCCCCGTCATGGCCAACATGGTCGAGGGCGGCAAGACGCCTGCGAGGACCGCGGCGGAGCTCCAAGCGCTGGGATTCTCGCTCGTGATCTTCCCCGGCGGCACGGTGCGGGCGCTCGTCCATTGCCTCGAAGCCTACCTCGCGAGCCTCCGCCAGCACGGCAGCACCGAGCCCTATCGCGATCGCATGGCGGACTTCGCGGGCTTGAACGAGATCATCGGCACCCAGGAAATGCTCCGCCTGGGCAAGCGCTATGACGCCCAGCTCGGCCAGGAGCAGACCTAGCCGAAACGCGCGAGCCGCCCGGAAACCCGCGAGCGCCGAGTCCTGGGCCGGAAGAAAGGGTCGCTGCCCCTCCCCGCGCGCCCCGTGAGGACGGGAATGCGATGCGCCCAGACATTGCATTTCCCTCCGGTTGTTCCCGAATTTGACACTGTGGGTTTCACCAGGGGGTGGTAGATTCGAGCCGTCTCGCACGACCGCAAGCACTGGCAATTCTTCACATAGACAACAGGAGGAGAGGAACAATGCCAGCGGCAAACCCCCACAAGATCAAACGCTACGGCTGGATCCCCGACCTGCCCGACGCACGAGACCATCTATATGCGGCGCCGGCGCCAGTGATGAAGGTGCTGCCCCCGAAGGTAGATCTTCGGCCAAGCTGCCCGCCGGTCTACGACCAGGGCGACCTCGGCAGCTGCACGGCGAACGCAATCGGTGCCGCGATCCAATTCGATCGCATGAAGCAGGGGCTCAAGCCGGACTTCGTGCCGTCCCGCCTCTTCATCTACTACAACGAGCGCCAGATCGAGGGCACGGTCTCGACGGACAGCGGCGCTCAAATACGAGACGGCATCAAGAGCGTCGCGAAGCAGGGCGCGTGCCCCGAGCCGGAATGGCCCTACGTCATCGCGAAGTTCACGACGAAGCCGCCGAAGCAAGATTATCTCGAAGGGCTCTCCGATCGAGCGGTGAGCTACAGCCGCCTGGCGCAGAATCTCAACCTTCTCAAGGGCTGCTTGGCTTCCGGTTTCCCGTTCGTTTTCGGCTTCACCGTCTATGAGAGCTTCGAGAGCCAAGCCGTGGCGCAAACGGGAATGGTACCGATGCCATCGCCCAAGGAGCAGGTCCTCGGCGGACATGCGGTGATGGCCGCGGGCTACGACGACAGCGCGGGTCGCTTCATCGTGCGCAATTCCTGGGGAACGGGTTGGGGCGCCGGCGGATACTTCATGATGCCCTATGCGTACGTCACCGACGCCAATCTCTCGGACGATCTCTGGACGATCCGACTTGTCTCGCAGAAATGAAGGAGCGGCCGCGGAGTGAGCCGGCGGATCCCGCCGCTCGGCTCATTCCGTCACCTTCACGTGCAGCACGAACGATCGCGCGGGCGGCGCATCCGCGCCGAAGGACCGGCGATAGAAAAGGCGCAGCTCGCAGGTGCCCAATCGCACGGCCATGACCCGCCACGTGTGCTCGCCTCCCGCACCCGGCACCGTGCCGCGCTGGAACGCGTCGCCGACCAGCGTGCAGAAGGGCTCGCCATCCGCAGCAAAGGTCCACCGGAATCCCGTAGTCGGATTCTCCTTGAGGCGCAGCTCCATCACTTGGCCGATCGGCAGCTCGACCGTTTGCGTGGAGAAGGTTTCATCGACGAGCAGCATGATCCCACTATCGCCCCGCACCTCGATTCGAAGGGCAGTATACGATTTCCCGACGCACGGGGCGCGGCTCTGGTGAAACGGCTTTGCCGCCGCCAACTCGAGCCGGAGCGGCCGGGAGGGCCGCGCCTGATCCCGCGGAAATGGGACCCGCCAGTTTGCTGATGCAAATCCCTGGCGATCCGGTACCGTGGAGGCTCGCCTCGCGGGATAAGGGGCGCGCCAACGAATGACACAATAACGGCGCGTCTCCCGGGAGTGGGAGGGAATGGACGCGCTAGGGGTCGACGTCGAGATCTTTCTGCAAGCGCTCGCCGCGGGCATCCTCGTGGGCGCGCTTTACGGACTCATGTGCGTCGGACTCGGCATCATCTTCGGGGTGATGCGCGTGATCAACTTCGCCCAGGGCGATTTCCTGATGCTGGGCATGTACGTCACGCTCTACATCGTGGGCGCGGCGGCGGCGCTTCCCTTTCTCGCGGGGAGCGCCACGCCCTTCATCGCGGCGCTCGTCGCCGGCCCCGTGCTGTGCGCGGGAGGATATCTCCTGCACTGGGGGCTGATCTCGCGCGTCACCGGCACCAAGGTCGCGGGGATCGAGGGCGAGGGACATTACGCGCAGCTCATCCTCACCCTCGGCGTGGCCCTCATCCTCGAGAACGGCGGCCTCATTCTCTTCGGCTCGACGCCGCAATCCGTGCGCACGCCGCTCTCCGCGCGCGCCTGGGAGATCCCGCTCCTCTACGACGAGAGCAGCAGCCTCTTCCTCAACAAGGCCCGCGTAATCGCGGCGCTGGTCTCTCTCGTCGTGGGCGCCGTGCTCTACTGGGTCATAAACCGCTCGCGCCTCGGCAAGACGCTTCGCGCGGCCGCCGACAACCCGCAGGCCGCGACCTATATGGGGATCGACGTCGACCGCGCGCACCGCATCGCCTTCGGCATCGGCACGGGGATCACCGCGATCGCCGGCGGCCTCGTCGGCACCTTCAACCCCTTCCAGCCCTATATCGGGCTCGACTTCGTCATCATCATGTACGCGGGCGTGGTCCTCGGCGGCATGGGGAGCATCCTCGGCGCCTTCTGGGGCGGCATGACCATCGGGCTCGTGCAGCAGCTCTCGACCCTGGTGCTGCCGACGCAGCTCCAGAACGCCGCGATCTTCGTGGTGTTCCTGCTGGTGGTGCTGATCCGGCCCCAAGGCCTCTTCGGCCGCGCGGCGGAGCGCGTCTGAGCGATGCGGGCGAGCAAGGACCTCCGCACCCAGCTTCTCGCGATTGCGGCGGTGTCGCTCGCCTGGCTCGGGCTCAGCGCGCTCGTCGGTAGCACCTATTATCTCCAGATCATGTTCTTCGTGCCGATCTGGGCGGTGATGGGGCTCTCCTGGAATCTCCTCAGCGGCTACACCGGCCTCGTCTCCTTCGGCCATGCCTCCTTCTTCGGCCTCGGCGCCTATACCGTGACGATCGCGCTCGTCCGCTTCGACGTGACGCCCTGGCTCGGCATTCCCCTCGGGATGCTCGTGGGTGCGGCGGCGGGCGCGCTCATCGGCTATCCGACCTTCCGGCTCCGCGGGCATTACTTCGCGCTCTCGATGCTCGCCTATCCGATGGCGCTGCTCTACGTCTTCGTATGGCTCGGCTACCAGGAGGTGACGCTCCCCATGAAGCGGGAGGCGCCCGCCGCCTTCATGCAGTTCACGGACTATCACGTCTACGTCGCGCTGGCGGTGGCGCTGATGCTCATTGCGCTGCTGATCACGCTCGCGGTGGAGCGCTCCCGGTTCGGCATGTCGCTCCTGGCGATCAAGCAGAACGAGCCCGCGGCGGAGGCGGCCGGCATCGACACGCTTGCCTGGAAGATGCGGGCGATCATGCTGAGCGCCGCCGTCGCGGCAACGGCAGGCGGACTTTATGCCGTGGTGCTGCTGGTGGTGACCCCCGACAGCGTCTTCGGCATGCTCACTTCCGCGCAGGCGCTGGTGGTCGTGCTCTTCGGCGGCGTGGGCACGCTTTGGGGGCCGCTGATCGGCGCCGCCATCCTCATCCCCCTGAGCGAGACCCTGCAGGCGCAGCTCGGCGACAAGATCCCGGGCATCCAAGGCGTGGTCTACGGCCTCGCGATCATCGCGGTGATCCTGCTGGCGCCGGAGGGCATCTTCTGGCGCGTGCGCGACCGGCTCCTCAAGCCGCGCGAGGCGGAGCGCCCGGAGACGCCCGCCGCGGCGGTCATCCCTTTCAGCCGCCCCACCGCCACCGCGCGCGAGACGATCCTCCGGGTGAGCGGCCTCGACAAATCCTTCGGCGGGCTGCGCGCGGTCTCCGAGGTGAGCTTCGAGGTCGCGTCCGGCGAGATCCTCGGCATCATCGGCCCCAACGGCGCGGGCAAGACCACGCTCTTCAACCTCCTCAACGGCTTTCTCCGGGTCGATGCCGGCGAGATCGCCTTCGCGGGGACGAGCCTCGTGGGCCTGAAGCCGAACCGCATCTGCCGCCTCGGCATCGGCCGCACCTTCCAGGTCGTGCGCGCCTTCGCGCGCATGTCGATCCTGCAGAACGTCGTCATCGGCGCCTATGCCGCGACCGCGAGCGACGAGGAGGCCTACGCCGCCGCGCGCGAGGCGCTGGCGCGCGTGGGCCTCCTCGAGCGCGCCGACGTCATCGCAGGCGGCCTCACCAACAAGGAGCTGCGGCTCATGGAGCTCGCCCGTGCGCTTGCGGGCCGGCCGCGCCTGCTGCTGATGGACGAGCCGCTCGCGGGGCTCGGCGCGCCGGAGGTCGAGGAGATGCTCGCGGCAATCCGCGCGGTCTGCGCGGGCGGCGTCACCGTCGTCATCATCGAGCACACCATGGGCGCGATGGTGCGCCTCGCGGAGCGGCTGGTGGTGCTCGATCACGGGCGCATCCTCGCGGCCGGGCGGCCCGGCGACGTGACCCGCGACCCCAGCGTCGTCGAGGCCTATCTCGGCGCCAAATGGGCGAAGCTCCGTGCTCGAGGTTGAGGGACTCTCCGTGAGCTACGGCGGCCTCCGCGCGCTCGCGGAGGTCTCGCTCAGCGTGAGCGAGGGCCAATTCGTCGCGATCGTCGGCCCGAACGGCGCGGGCAAGACCACCCTTTTCAAGGCGATCTCGGGCGCAGTGATCCCGGTGGCCGGCGCCATCCGCTACGAGGGCCGCGATCTCCTGGCGATCCCGCCCGCCGCGCGCGCCCATCTCGGAATCGCGCACGTCCCCGAGGGGCGACAGGTCTTCAACTCCATGAGCGTCCTCGAGAACCTCGAGATCGGAGCCTATCCCGAGGCGGGCCGGCGCGACTGGCAGCACAATCTCGAGCGCATCTTCGCGCTCTTCCCCGTCCTCGCGGAGCGCCGCGACCAGCTCGCGGGCACGCTCTCCGGCGGCGAGCAGCAGATGCTCGCGATCGGCCGCGGCATCGCCTCCTCGCCACGGCTCCTCATGCTGGACGAGCCCTCGATGGGCTTGGCCCCCGCGGTCGCGGACCTCATCTTTGAGCGCATCGGCGAGCTCCATCGCGACGGCCTCACCATCCTGCTGGTGGAGCAGCGCGTCGCGGAAGCGGTAGAATCCTGCGATTTCGGCTATGTTCTCGAGACCGGCCGCGTGGTGCTCGCGGGCTCGCACGAGACGCTCCTCGCGGACGACAGAATCAGAACCGTCTATCTCGGCATGTAACGAACGCCAACCCTAGGGAGGATGGATAATGTTCGGAAGACATCTGCGGCTCTCGCAACTCGGCTTGCTCGCCCTTGCAGCCGGCGCGGCGGCGCTCCTGCCGGCTCCTGCGGAGGCACAGCAGGAAGTGAAGATCGCGCTCATCGCGCCGCTCTCGGGCCCCTGGGCCCGCCAGGGCGCCCTCGTCAAGATGGGCGCGGAAATGGCGATCGACGACATCAACGCCGCCGGCGGCATCAAGGCGCTCGGCGGCGCAAAATTGAAGCTCGTCATCGCGGACACCGGCGACAGCGCGGAGAAGGCGAAGAACGCGGCGCAGCGCCTCCTCGCGCAAGAGCCCGACCTCGTCGCGGGCGAAGGCGCCTGGCTCAGCTCCTTCACGCTCGCGGTGACGGAGGTGACGGAGCGGGCGGAGCTGCCGTGGTTCACGCTCTCCTACTCCGACCAGATCACCAATCGCGGCTTCCATTACGTCTTCCAGACCTCGGCCACGGCCGATCGCCAGGCGGAGCTCGCGCTGCCGACGATCATGGAGCTGGCGAAGAAGACGCTGGGCCGGAACCCGACTACCACCGGCATCGTCAGCGATAACACTGCCGCCCCCGTGAGCTTCGTCAAGCCGATGCGCTCGGGCGGGCTCGAGAAATACGGGCTGAAACTCGTGGTCGACGAGACCTATACGCCGCCGCTCTCGGATGCGACGCCGCTCATCGCGAAGGCGCGGACGGCCCACCCCGACTTCCTCTGGGTGGTCTCCACGAACGTCCCCGACGACACGCTCCTCATGCAGAAGCTGGCCGAGATGGGGATCGGCGCGAACAAGCTTCCGATCGTCAGCAATGGCGCCCATATGGGCTCGCCGGAGCTCCTCAAGACCGCCGGCGCCGACGTCATGGAGGGCACGCTGGTCACGATCGCCAATTGGGCGCTCAAGGGGCAGGAAGAGCTCATCGAGCGCTTCAAGAAGCGGACCGGCGAGCCCTGGATGACCCAGGACAGCATGTGCGACTACGGGCACATCTGGATCATCAAGGAGGCGCTCGAGAAGGCGGGCTCCACGGACCGGCACAAGGTCGCGGAGGCGATCCGCGCGATGGATACGCGGGAGGGATCCGCCAAGTACTTCGCGGGCGGCCACATCAAATTCGACGAGAAGGGCCGCCGCGTCGATGCGCCGCTGGTGATCATCCAGTGGCAGAAGGGCGTGCCCGTCACCGTCTATCCGCCGGAATCCGCGATCGCGGAGCCGATCTGGGTCGCGAAGAAATAATCCTGCCGCCCGCGATCCCCTCGCCCTCGCGCGAGGGGATCGTCGGGCGCTTTCATATACCGAATGAGACGTCGCAGATGATCGTCGAGCAGCGCACCTATCTCGTCAAAATCGGCAAGATTCCCGACTTCCTGAAGGCGGTGGAGACCTTGGGCCTGCCGGTGATGCGGGAGACCCTGGGCGGGCTCATCGGCTACTTCGTGACGGAGGTGGGGCCGCTCAACGAGGTCGTCCATCTCTGGGCCTATGAGAGCCTCGAGGACCGCGCGCGCCGCCGCAAGGCTTGCGCCGCGCATCCGGGCTGGGCCGCCTTCCTCGCGGCGGCGCAGCCCTGCTTCGAGCGCATGGAGACGCGGGTGATGAACCCCGCACCCTTCACGCCCATCACCCTCGAGCAAATCCGCGCGCTCAATCATACTCGCACCTGAAGCCTGGGAGACAGAAGAGCCATGGCCGAGCATTTGGGATTCATCGGCGTCGGCAGGATGGGCGGGCCAATGGCCAGCCGCCTGATCGACGCGGGCTATCGCCTCACGATCTACGACACCAATGCCGCGGCGATTGTGCCGCTGGCGGCGCGCGGCGCCAAGACCGCGGGCTCCGTCCGCGAGCTCGCCTCGGAAGTCGAGACCGTGCTCGTGAGCTTGCCGACTCCCGACATCGTGCGCGCGGTGGCGCTGGGCGAGAGCGGCATCGCCTCGGGCGGGCGGGTCAAGACCTTCGTCGACCTCTCCACCACCGGCCCGCGCGTGGCCGCGGAGATCGCGGAGGGCCTCCAGAAGAAAGGCATCGCCGCGGTCGACTCCCCCGTGAGCGGCGGCGTCGGCGGCGCCGTCAAAGGCACGCTCGCGGTGATGGCGGCCTGCCCGCATCCGCTCTTCGAGAAGCTGGAGCCGGTCCTTCGCGTCTTCGGCAAGCCCTTCTACATCGGCGCCAAGCCCGGCATGGGCCAGACCATGAAGCTCGCCAACAACCTGCTCTCCGCGACCGCCATGGCGATCTCCTGCGAGGCGATCGTGATGGGCGTCAAGGCCGGGCTCGATCCGCAGACCATGATCGACGTCATCAACGCCGGCAGCGGCCGCAACACCGCGACGCAGGACAAATTCCCGAAGGCGGTCCTGACGCGGAGCTTCGACTACGGCTTCGCGACCGGCCTCATGTACAAGGACGTGCGGCTCTGCCTCGAGGAGGCGGAGGCGCTGCAGGTGCCGATGTGGGTCGGAAGCGCCGTGCGCCAGCTCTGGCAATTCGCGAACGCCGCGAACGGCCCCACGAGCGACTTCACCAACATCGTCCGCTGCATCGAGGAGTGGGCGGGCGTCGAGGTGAAGCGCGGCAACTGAGTCTCCGGGAGCGAGGAAATCCGATGTCCGATCCGGCACCCTACGAGGTCTACGCCGTCCGCTACGCGCATCACGACCGGCTCGCGAGCGAGAACTTCCTCGGAGGCGACCCGCACAACGGGCCGATGCCGCTCGACTACTTCGTCTGGGCGATCGTCGGGCCCAAGAAGACCTGGGTGCTCGACACCGGCTTCGACCCCGCGACGGGAAAGAAGCGCGGCCGCCAGCATCTGCGCTCGCCCGGCGACGGGCTTAAGCTCATCGGCGTCGACCCCAACAAGGTCGAGGACGTGATCGTCTCGCACATGCATTACGACCACGCCGGCAACCACGACCTCTTCCCGAACGCGCGCTACCACATCCAGGACAAGGAGATGGCCTACTGCACCGGCCGCCACATGCGCCACGGCCGTATCCGCCATTCCTTCGAGGCCGAGGACGTGGCGGCGATGGTGCGGCGGCTCTTCGCGGGACGGCTCGAGTTCCACGACGGCGCCGAGGAGCTGGCGCCGGGCCTCAGCGTGCACCTGATCGGCGGCCACACCATGGGGCTCCAGTCCGTGCGCGTCTTCACGCGGCGCGGCTGGGTCGTGCTCGCCGCCGACGCCATGCACCTCTACGCCAACATGGAGCAGGGCCGGCCCTTCCCGGTGATCTACAATCTCCCGGACATGTTCGAGGGCTACGCGACCTTGAAGCGCCTCGCGAGCTCGCCCGCCCACATCGTCCCCGGCCACGATCCCCTGGTGTTGAAGCGCTATCCCGCGCCCTCGCCGGAGCTCGAGGGCATCGTGCTCCGCCTCGACGCGGAGCCGCGGGAGTGAGCCGAAATCACCGAGCTTTGCCCCTCCCCCTCGAGCAGGGCCATCGCATATGACGCAATTCCCCCTCTCCCCGCCGGGGAGAGGGCCGGGGTGAGAGGGCCTCTCGACGCGTCGGCGAGAAGTTTTTTCCGGCCTTCCGGCCGTAACGCCCCTCACCTTGCCTCTCCCCGCCGGGGAGAGGAATTTCAAATGCGATGGCCCCCTCAAGGGCGGACGGGCATTTTCTGGAGACCTATGGCACGAGAATATTGCTTCCCGTCGTGCGGCGCGCTTGCAGATCGGCGTGTGCGCGGGCGGCCTCGGCGAGCGGATAGGCTCGGCTCGGCGGGAGCTTCAGCACGCCGGACTGGATCGCACCGAAGAGCGCGTCCGCGCGCGAGAGCAGCTCTCTGCGGTCCGTCGTGTGCGTGACGAAGGCGGGGCTCGTCACGTAGAGCGAGCCCAGCGTGTTCAGGCGAAAGAGATCGAAGGGCGGGATCGCGCCGCTGGGCGTGCCGAAGGTGACGAGGAGGCCGCGCGGCGCGAGCGAGCGCAGCGAGCCCTCGAAGGTGTCCTTGCCGACGGCGTCGTAGACGACGGGAACGCCTCTGCCGCCGGTGAGCCGCCGCACCTCCGCCGCGAAATCCTGCCGGCTGTAGACGATGACGTGGTGGCAGCCATGGGCGCGCGCGATCGCCGCCTTCTCGTCGGTCGAGACGGTGCCGATGACGGTGGCGCCGAGGTGCCGCGCCCATTGACCGAGCAGCACGCCGACGCCGCCCGCCGCGGCGTGGACGAGAATCGTGTCGCCGGGCTTCACCGCATAGGTCGTGAAGAGGAGATAGTGCGCGGTGAGACCCTTGGTCACGACCGCCGCGCCGACGGACTCCGAGATATCCCTCGGCAGCGGGATCAAGCGATCCGCGGGCATCACCCGGAAATCGGCATAGGCGCCGATGGGAGCCGAGGAATATGCGACGCGGTCGCCTGGGGCGACCTCGCGCACTTCGGCACCGACGGACTCCACCACTCCCGCGCCCTCGAGACCGATGGGCGAGGGATAGCTCGGCAGCGGATAGCGGCCGCTACGGTGCTGGATGTCGATGTAATTGAGCCCGACCGCGCTCTGCCGCAGCAGCACCTCGCGCGGGCCCGGCGCCGGCACGTCATAGGGCTCGTAGCGGAGCACCTCCGGCCCGCCCGGCGCCGTCATCATCACGCGATGGCCTTGCATGGGCGAACTCAGGTCGTCTTGTTCTTGCCGCCGTCCATGTCGATGATCGAGCCCTGGAGGAAGCCGCCGCGCGGGCCCACGATGAAGCTCACGAGCCCCGCGATGTCCGAGGGCTCGCCGAAGCGAAGGACTCGGTCCTCCGCGATCATGCGGCGCTCGGCCTCGGCGGCATCGACGCCGAAACGCTCCGCTGCGGCCTTGACGCGCCGCGCGAGGCGGTCGGTCCTGACGTCGCCGGGATTGATGGTGTTGACGCGGATGCCGTCGGGAACCGCGCGATCCGCGAGCGCCTTCGTGAAGGCGAGCAAGGCCGCATTGACGGAGCCGCCGATGGTGAACTCGGCGCCGGGCGTCTTGCCGCCGATCCCCGAGATGATCACGACCGAGCCCCGCGCCTCCTTGAGCTGCGTCCAGGCCGCGCGGATGAGCCGCATGTGCGCGAAGAACTTGAGCGCGAAGCCGTCCTGCCAATCCTCGTCGCTCAGCGCCAGAAAATCGCCGCGCTTGGTGGCGCCCGCATTGGCGACGACGATGTCGATCCGCCCGAAACGCGTCATTGCCGCTGCCGCGAGCGCCGCCGGTGCCGAGGGCTCGCGGAGATCGGCGACGTGTGCCGCCGCCTGCCCCCCGATCGCAGCCGCGCGCTCGCTGAGCGCGTCCGCGCTCCGTGCCGCGAGCATCACCCGCGCCCCCTCGCGGGCGAGCTCCGCCGCGATCTCCGCGCCGATGCCCCGGCTCGCGCCGGTGACCACTGCAACCTTGCCCTCGAGTGTCCGCCCCATGTCCTGCTCCCCGATGTGCTGGAAAGGCGCCACTATAGCCGCGACCGCCAGCGGCGGCACAGTGTCCGCTTGCGAGGCACGGCAGCCCGCGGGTAGCCTTGCCGCGGCGGAAGGGGGATCGAAATGGCTGGTGGCGACAAGATCGAGGTGCTGCTCGACGGGCTTACCTTTCCCGAGGCGCCGCGCTGGCGCGACGGCAAGCTCTGGTTCTCGGATTTCTACACCTTTCGCGTCCTGCGGCTCAGCCTCGACGGAAAGGCGGAGACGGTCGCGGAGGTGCCGCAGCGTCCCTCGGGCCTTGGCTGGCTGCCGGACGGGCGGCTCCTGATCGTCTCCATGCTCGACCGCCGCGTGCTCGTGCTCGAGAAGGGCAAGCTCCTTCCCTATGCGGATCTCTCGGGCTTGGCGACCGGCCCCTGCAACGACATGGTGGTCGATGCCGCGGGCCGCGCCTATGTCGGGAATTTCGGCTTCGACCGCCACGGCGGCGAGGCCGAGCGTCTCACCTGCATCGCGCGGATCGATCCCGGCGGGCGCGCGAGCCGCGCCGCCGACGAGCTCTTCTTCCCGAACGGCACGATCATCAGCGCTGACGGCAAGCGGCTCGTCGTGGGAGAGACGCTGGCCATGCGCCTCACCGCCTTCGACATCGACGCGGACGGCGCGCTTTCGAACCGCAGAACCTTCGCGCAATTCGAGGATTGCTATCCCGACGGCATCTGCCTCGACGCGGAGGGCGCGATCTGGGTCGCGGATGCCCGCGGCAACCGCGCGATCCGCGTCTTCGATGGCGGCCGCATCGAACGCACGATCTCGACGGGAGCGCAGGGCTGCTACGCCTGCATGCTCGGCGGCGAGGATCGCCGCACCCTCTTCCTCTGCACCAGCTCCGGGAGCGGCCCCGCCATGGCGCAGAAGCGCGACGGAAGGATCGAGCTCATTCGCGTCGGCGTTCCCGGCGCGGGATTGCCCTGAGGTGAAGACATGAGCGAGCAAAAGCGGCCCGAGGACGACGCCGGCCTTGCCGGCAAAGTCGCGATCGTCACCGGCGGCGGCGCCGCGGGCGACGGCATCGGCAACGGCCGCGCGGCGTCGATCCTGCTAGCGCGCGCGGGGACGCGGGTCCTCGTCGTCGACCGCGAGCGCGCGCTCGCGGAGCGGACGGTCGCGATGATCGCGGCCGAGGGCGGCACCGCTGCCGCCTTCGCCGCGGACATCGCGGACGAGGAGCAGGCGGAGGCGATGGCGGCGGCGGCGGTCGAGCGCTGGGGCCGCCTCGATTTCCTCGACAACAACGTCGGCATCGATGCGCGCGGGAACGTGCTCGAGACGAGCCCGCCGGAATGGCGGCGCGTCATGCAGATCAACGTCGAGACCATGTATTTGGCATCGCGCCACGCGATCCCCGCGATGATCCGCACCGCCGGCGGCGGCGCCATCGTGAACGTCTCCTCGATCTCGGCGCTGCGCCCGCGCGGCCTCACGGCCTACACGACTTCGAAGGGCGCGGTGATCGCGTTCACGCGCGCGATGGCCGTCGATCACGGCAAGGACGGCATCCGCGTCAACTGCGTCGCGCCCGGGCCCGTCTATACGCCCATGGTCTACGCCCGCGGCATGAGCCCCGCCGCGCGCGAGCAGCGCCGGCGCGCATCGGTGCTCGGTCTCGAAGGCACCGGCTGGGACGTGGGTCTCGCGGTTCGCTTCCTGCTCTCGAGCCACGCCCGCTTCATCACGGGGCAGACGCTGGTGGTCGACGGCGGCGCGACGCTCGTGGGCCCCGCCCGCGCCCCCGAATCGCAGTGACCGGCAGGCCCCAGGCAGACGCTCCACCGACGGACTTCCAGGAGGTCTGGCGGGTTGCGGATCGAGTTGGTTGCGGGGAAACGCAACCACTTATACCGAACTCGCATATCTGCCCTTTCATGGCGGTAAC
>DATKNV010000126.1:0-4016 GCA_035541215.1 Allostellaceae bacterium
CGTAAACCCGGGCAACTGTTCGGGTGAGCGACGGGACGGCCGCTGACCAGGCTCCCATATGATCGTTCGCGGCTACACGAAGAGGATCGGAGGGTGATCGGTCGGACGGTCGTCAGGCTGGTGGGGCATGCCCCCCCAGCCAGACACCTCTTCTGCCATGAATCGCGACACACAAGGGTGAGGGTCGGAGGGACGCAATGCCGATCTATCGCGACTACGATCAAGCCGCGCTCGACGCGCAATACAATCTCCGCGCGCGCGTGCTGGATCACCAGGAGTATTTCCTGCGCTGGGACCGCGCGAGCAAGGAGGCGCGCGCGACGCGGCGGCCCCGGCTCGATCTCCGCTACGACAGCGAGGCGCTCGATCTCTTTCCCGCGGCAAAGACGCCAGCGCCCTGTCTCGTCTTCATCCACGGCGGCTATTGGCAGGCCTTTGGCAAGGGGGATTTCAGCTTCGTCGCGCCGGCCTATCAGGACGCGGGCGTCAGCGTCGCCGTCGTCGACTACACGCTCTCGCCCAAGGCGACGATGGACGAGATCGTGCGCCAGAACCGCGCCGCCGTCGCCTGGCTCCACAAGAATGCGCGCGAGCTCGGCATCGACCCCGACCGCGTCCACGTCGCGGGACATTCCGCGGGCGGCCATCTGACGGCGATGCTGCTGGAGACGGATTGGCGGCAATTCGGGCTCGAGCGCTCGCCCGTGCGCGGGGGCTCGGCCATCAGCGGCCTCTACGACCTCGAGCCGATCCGGCTCTGCTATCTCAACAAGGTCTTGGGCCTCGACGACGCCTCCGCGCGGCGCAACAGCCCGATCCTCGGCGTGCCGCGCGCGGCGCCGCCGCTCATCCTCTCGCTCGGCACCGAGGAGACGCCGGAGTTCCTGCGCCAGCAAGCCGATTTCGCCGCCGCTTGGCGCAAGGCCGGCCTCGCGCTGGAGATCGCGGACGAGCCCGGCACCCACCATTTTTCGGTGATGGACCGCTTCGCCGCGCCCGGCAGCATCCTCAACCGGGCGATAATGCGGCAGATATTGGCCTAGGGCGGGGATGTTGCGCCAAAGCGCCCTCTACACTAAAGGACTGGCCTTCGGGTAGGGAGATCGAATGACCGCCGGCCGCAAGATCCTGATCGTCGACGACGATGCCGCGCTGCGGCAATCGCTCTCGGAGCAGCTCGAGCTGCACGAGGAGTTCAAGGTCGCGCAAGCCGAGACCGCGAACCAGGCGCTCGAGCAGGCAAAGCACCAGTATTTCGACGCGATCCTCCTGGACGTGGGGCTCCCGGACATGGATGGGCGCGAGCTCTGCCGGCTCATGCGGCGGAACGCCGTGCGCTCGCCGATCCTGATGCTGACGGGCGCGGACGGCGAGGCCGACACCATCCTCGGTCTCGATGCCGGGGCCAACGACTACATCACCAAGCCCTTCCGCTTGAACGTACTTTTGGCACGACTCCGCGCCCAGCTCCGCCAGCACGAGCAGAGCGAGGACGCGGTCTTCACCATCGGCCCCTACACCTTCCGCCCGAGCGCGAAGCTGCTTCTCGATGCGACCGGGCGCAGGAAAGTGCGGCTCACGGAGAAGGAGACCTCGATCCTCAAATACCTCTACCGCGCGGGCTCCCGCACGGTCGGGCGCGACGCCCTCCTCAACGAGGTCTGGGGCTACAACGCCGGGGTCACCACGCACACCCTCGAGACCCACGTCTACCGCCTCCGCCAGAAGATCGAGCGCGACCCCGCCCATGCGGAGATTCTGGTTACCGAGCCGGGGGGTTACCGGTTGGTTCCTTAACTATTTTTCCGCCACTTTTTACTCGACCCCGGCTCACCCGCCGTCTACCTATCAGAGGGGGCGCGGAACTGAGGTAAGCGGGGTACATGGCGGAAACGAGGGATTCGGAGATCGTCGTCCGCTTCTGGGGCGTGCGCGGCAGCATCGCCTGCCCGGGGCCCGATACCGTCCGCTACGGCGGCAACACCTCCTGCGTCGAGGTCGGCCACGGTGGCCGCGTCTTCATCTTCGATGCCGGCACGGGCTTGCGGGCGCTCGGGGAGTCGCTGCTCGCGAAGGACGGGCCGGTCGATGCCGACCTCTTCTTCAGCCACACGCACATGGATCACGTCTGCGGCCTGCCCTTCTTCCGGCCGGCCTTCATGCCCGCGAGCCGGCTGCGCTTCTGGGCGGGGCATTTGCTCCCGGAGCACACCTTGAAAGGCGTGCTCTCGGAGATGATGCAGGCGCCGCTCTTCCCGGTGCCGCTCGACATTCTGCAGGCGCAGATCGACTACACGGATTTTCCGGTCGGCACGACCTTGACGCCGATGTCCGACGTGACGCTCAGGACCGCGCCGCTCAATCACCCCAACGGCGCCACCGGCTACCGCTTCGAATGCGCGGGGAAGGCCGTGGCTTATCTCACGGACACCGAGCACATGCCCGGCGAGCTCGACCGCAACGTGCTGATGCTCGCGGACCGCGCCGATCTCATGATCTACGACTGCACCTACACCGACGAGGAATATCCCTCGCACGTCCATTGGGGCCACTCCACCTGGCAGCAGGCGGTGAAGCTCGCCAAGGCCGCCCGCGCCAAGACCCTCGCGATCTTCCACCACGATCCCGGCCACGACGACGCCTTCATGGACAAGGTCGCGGCCGACGCGCAGAAGGCGCTGCCGGGCACCGTGGTCGCGCGCGAGGGAATGGTGCTCCGGCTCTGAGGGGCCGGGCGCGATGGCGCGCTTCGAGGACGGGCTTCCCGAGCGCACCCGCCGCGCGATCGCCGAGCAGCAGCAGCAAGCGGAGATCCTGATCGCGTGGATCCAGCTCGCGATCGTCGCGGGCTTCGCTTTCGTCTACGCCGCGGCGCCGATGGCGACCATGCTGTCGACGCCGCACGTCGAGCCGCTCCCCTGGGTACTCGGCGTCTATGCCGCCGTGACCGCGTGCCGTCTCGCCCTCGCCTATCTGCGCAAGCTCGGCCGCTTTCTCCTCTCGCTCAGCGTCGTCGTCGATCTCGCGCTGCTGATGCTGCTGATCTGGGGCTACCACCTGCAATACGGGCAGCCCGCGGCCTTCTACCTCAAGGTCCCGACGCTCTTCGCGGCCTTCATCTTCATCGCGCTCCGGGCACTCCGCTTCGAGGTGCGCTACGTCCTCATCGCGGGCATCTCGGCCGCGATCGGCTGGGCGGCGCTCGTGGTCTTCGCGATCGAGGACGACCCCTCGCGCCTCGTCATGCGGGACTTCGTGGGCTACATGACCGGGAACCGAGTCCTCATCGGCGCCGAGGTCGAGAAGATCCTGGCGATCCTCGTGGTGACGGCGGTGCTGGCCTTCGCGATCGCGCGGGCGCAGCGGCTTCTCGTCCGCGCCGCCGCCGACGGCGCCGCCGCCCGCGACCTCGCGCGCTTCTTCGATCCCGAGGTGGCCGAGCGCATCCGCGCCGCCGAGGCGCCGCTCGCGGCGGGCGAGGGCGAGGCGCGGGAGGCCGCGATCCTCTTCCTCGACATCAGAGGCTTCAGCAAGCTCGGCGCGCAAATCGCGCCCTCCGAGCTCATGTCGATCCTCGGCGAGTACCATCAGCGGCTCGTGCCCTTGATCCAGAAGCACGGCGGCGCCATCGACAAGTTCCTGGGCGACGGCGTGCTCGCGACCTTCGGCGCGGCCCTGCGCTCCGAGCGCTATGCCGCCGACGCGGTCGAGGCGGTCGATGCCGTGATGGCGGAGGCGGAGCGCTGGGCTCGCGAGCGCAAGGCCGCGGGTGCCCCTGCGCTCGCGGTCAATGCGGGGCTCGCCTGCGGCCGCATCGTCTTCGGCGCCGTCGGCGACGCGACGCGGCTCGAATACACCGTGATCGGCGACACCGTGAACCTCGCGGCGAAGCTCGAGAAGCACAACAAGGAAGCCGGCACCCGCGCCCTCACCACCGCCGAGACCTGGCGCCGCGCCGTGGCCCAAGGCTGCGCGCCGGAGCCGCAGCGTGCGATTAGGTTGCGATGTGCGGTGGC
>DATKNV010000127.1:0-4298 GCA_035541215.1 Allostellaceae bacterium
CGTAAACCCGGGCAACTGTTCGGGTGAGCGACGGGACGGCCGCTGACCAGGCTCCCATATGATCGTTCGCGGCTACACGAAGAGGATCGGAGGGTGATCGGTCGGACGGTCGTCAGGCTGGTGGGGCATGCCCCCCCAGCCTGACACCTCTTCTGCCATGAATCGCGACACACAAGGGTGAGGGTGTCGCCGGTTGCACACTAAATCCCTCGATTTCCTTCAGAGAATACTTGCGACCCCTGCCCGAAAACGGTTAAAAGTATTGGTGAATCCCCGGCTTAGCCGGCGTTAAGCCTTTGTTAGGCATGGGGGCTCAGGGTGTAACCGGCCGGCTCGCGACTCCGGCCGAGGTAGGATGGTCGGTATCGGATGGCTGGGACTATCGCAAAGCAGGATCGGCAGGCGGCGTCTCGGCGCCCGTCGGCCTCTCTGCGCGCGCTCCTTCCGGCTGCCGCTCTCCTCCTTCTCCTCAGTGACGGGGCGCTGCGACTTAGCGGCCCCTGAATGCCGGCTCATCGCGTCCGGCGATCGGCGTTCAGGGGTAAAAACGTTCACTCCGCTTCGTTGCACCCTTCACTAAAGGAGCCGCTCCGATGAGCGCCGATAGCAGTCGTAAGCCCACGGAATCCGCCCGAAACGCCGGCCAGCCCGGCGACAAGAACCGCGTCATCGTCTTCGACACGACCCTCCGCGACGGCGAGCAGTCGCCGGGCGCCTCGATGAACCTCGAGGAGAAGATCAAGATCGCCCTCCTCCTGGAGGAGATGGGGATCGACGTGATCGAGGCGGGCTTCCCGATCGCCTCCAACGGCGATTTCGAGGCCGTCCGCGAGGTCGCGAAGCTCGTCAAGAACTCGAGCGTCTGCGGCCTTGCCCGCGCGGGGCGCATGGACATCGACCGCGCCTGGGAGGCGCTGCAGCACGCCAAGCGCCCGCGCATCCACAGCTTCATCTCGACCTCCCCGCTCCACATGAAGTTCAAGCTCCAGATGGAGCCGGAGCAGGTGCATCAGGCCGTGATCGACAGCGTGAGCCACGCCCGCAACCTCTGCGAGGACGTCGAATGGTCCTGCGAGGACGGCTCGCGGACCGAACGCGACTTCCTCTGCCGCACCATCGAGAGCGCGATCAAGGCGGGGGCGCGCACCATCAACATCCCCGACACCGTCGGTTACGCGATCCCCGAGGAGTTCGCGGGACTGATCCGGATGGTCTTCGAGCGCGTCCCCAACATCGACAAGGCCGTGGTCTCCGTCCACTGCCACAATGACCTCGGACTCGCGGTCGCGAATTCGCTCGCGGCGATCGGGGCCGGGGCGCGGCAGGTCGAGTGCACCGTCAACGGCTTGGGCGAGCGCGCGGGCAACGCCTCGATGGAGGAGATCGTCATGGCGCTCAAGACGCGCCACGACTTCATGCCCTATTCGACCGGCGTCAAGACCGAGTACATCACGAGGGCCTCGCATCTCGTCTCGACCATCACGGGCTTCGCGGTGCAGCCCAACAAGGCGATCGTGGGGGCGAACGCCTTCGCGCACGAGAGCGGCATCCACCAGGACGGCATGCTCAAGCACGCCGGCACCTACGAGATCATGACCCCGGAATCCGTGGGCCTCAACCGCTCCAAGCTCGTGATGGGCAAGCATTCCGGCCGCCACGCCTTCAAGATGAAGCTCAAGGAGCTGGGCTTCGAGTTGGGCGACAATGCCGTCAACGACGCCTTCCGCCGCTTCAAGGACCTCGCCGACCGCAAGAAGGACGTCTATGACGAGGATCTGGTGGCGCTCGTGGACGACGCCGTCCTCCGCGGCAACGACCGCATCAAGTTCGTGTCGCTCCAGGTGATCGCGGGCTCGAAGGGGCCGCAGACCGCCGAGCTCGAGCTCGAGATCGACGGCGTCACCCGGCACGCGAAGACCACCGGCAACGGCCCGGTCGATGCGACCTTCAACGCGATCAAGGCGATGGTGCCGCACGCGGCGCGGCTGCAGCTCTACCAGGTGCATGCGGTGACGGCCGGAACCGACGCCCAGGCGGAGGTGACCGTCAGGCTCGAGGAGAACGGCAAGACCGTGAACGGGCAGGGGGCCGATCCCGACACGCTCGTGGCCTCCGCGCGTGCCTACATCCACGCGCTCAACAAGCTCATGACCAAGCGGGAAAAGACGGCGCCCGCGGCGATGACGGCGTAGTAGCTTGGCGAAGGGCGGCTCCCGGGCCGCCCTTTCGTCATAGAGGCGAGATACCAGGGGCCGGGGGCAACCAGAGAAGCGATGACAGGACGACCGTAGGGAAAATGATCGGGAAGTTGTTGGGAATGCTCTCCGCCGATATGGCGATCGACCTCGGGACCGCGAACACGCTGGTCTACGTGAAGGGCCGCGGCATCGTGCTGAACGAGCCCTCAGTCGTCGCCATCGCGAACGTCAAGGGCAAGAAGCAAGTGCTCGCCGTCGGCGACGAGGCGAAGATGATGCTGGGCCGCACGCCCGGAAACATCCAGGCGATCCGCCCCTTGCGCGACGGCGTCATCGCGGACTTCGAGGTGGCGGAGGAGATGATCAAGCACTTCATCCGCAAGGTGCACAACCGCCGGAGCTTCGCGAGCCCGCAGATCATCGTCTGCGTCCCCTCGGGCTCGACCGCGGTCGAGCGCCGCGCGATCCAGGAATCGGCCGAGAGCGCGGGCGCGCGCCGGGTGTTCCTGATCGAGGAGCCGATGGCGGCGGCGATCGGGGCGGGCCTCCCCGTGACCGAGCCCACGGGCTCCATGGTCGTCGACATCGGCGGCGGCACCACCGAGGTGGCCGTCCTCTCCTTGGGCGGCATCGTCTATTCGCGCTCCGTCCGCGTCGGCGGCGACAAGATGGACGAGGCGATCATCGCCTATATCCGCCGCAACCATAACCTTCTCGTCGGTGAGAGCAGCGCCGAGCGGATCAAGAAGGAGATCGGCTCCGCCTGCATGCCCGCCGACGGCGAGGGCCGCACCATGGAGATCAAGGGCCGCGACCTCATGAACGGCGTGCCCAAGGAGATCATCATCAGCGAGCGCCAGATCGCCGAGAGCCTGGCGGAACCGGTCGGCGCGATCGTCGAGGCCGTCAAGGTGGCGCTCGAGCACACCGCGCCCGAGCTCGCGGCCGACATCGTCGACAAGGGGATCGTGCTGACGGGCGGCGGCGCCCTCCTCACCAATCTCGATTACGTGCTGCGGCACGCGACGGGGCTCCCGGTCTCGATCGCCGACGATCCCCTCTCCTGCGTGGCGCTCGGCACGGGACGCGCGCTCGAGGAGATGAAGACGCTGCGGAACGTGCTCATCACCATGTACTGATCCTTCCGCCAGGGGCGGGAGAGGGAGTAGCGACGGGAGCAGAACGTGCGGGAGCGGTCGGGGTCGGTATCGCGCTTGACGGTGCCCGTTCGGGCGGCCGCGCAACGCGTCGCTTTCCCGTTCCTGGTCGTCCTCTCGGTCGCGCTCATCGTCCTCGGCAAGGCCGACATCGTCCTCATCGAGCGCGCGCGCACGGGCGTCAGCGACGCGCTGGCCCCCATCCTCGGGGGCCTCTCGCGCCCGCTCGCGACCGTGGCATCGGGCGTGCAGCGGATCGAGGACCACTTCGGCATCTACAGTGAGAACGAGCGCCTGCGCGAGGAGAACGCGCGGCTCCTGCAGTGGCAGGAGGTGGCGCGCCGGCTCGAGACCGAGAACGCGGAGCTCCGCGCTCTCCTCAATTTCAATCCCGAGGGCGTCAAGGGCTTCCTCACGGGGCGCGTCATCGCCAATTCCGGCGGCGCCTTCCTGCGGAACGTGCTCGTCGACGTGGGCGCGCATGAGGGCGTCGAGCGCGGCCAGGCCGCGATCACCGGCGAGGGCATCGTCGGCCGCGTGACCGAGGTGGGCGAGCGCGCCTCGCGCGTCCTCCTGGTGACCGACCTCAATTCCCGCATTCCCGTCGTGCTCGATCTCTCGCGCGAGCGCGCGGTGCTCGCGGGCGACAATACAAGCCGGCCGCGGCTTCTCTATTTGCCCGCGAAATCCGGGGTCAAGGTCGGCGACCGCGTGGTGACCTCCGGGAGCGGCGGCATTTTCCCGCCGGGCTTGCCCGTGGGCGTCGTCGCCTCGGTCGAGGGCGGCGTCGTCCGCGTCGAGCCCTATGCGAGCCTCTCGCGCCTCGAATATCTGCGCATCGTCGATTTCGGCCTGAACGGCGTCTTGCCGCAGAGCTCGATCCCCCCGCCAAGGAGCCCCCGCCAGAGCCGCCGCGGCCAGGTCGAGGCCGAGGGGCAGTAGG
>DATKNV010000128.1:0-12495 GCA_035541215.1 Allostellaceae bacterium
CGCCGCGCACCATGAGCCCGCCCACCATGCCGCAGCCGAAGCCCAGCACCGACACCCGCAATCCGCTGCGGCCGAAGGGGCGAAGCTCCATGATTGTGCTCCTCTCATTCTCCCTCTCCCGGAGGGGAGAGGGTCGGGGTGAGGGGCGTCGCGCTCGGTCTTTCCGCTGGCCCCCTCACCTAACCTCTCCCCGGAGGGGAGAGGAATTGTTCATCCTGTGGTCAGACCCCGCCCCAGACCTCGCGCGCGACCTCCACCACGAGGCGGAGCTTCGCGATCTCGTCGGCGACCGTGACCTTGTTGCCCTCGATGGTGCTGGAGAAGCCGCATTGCGGGCTGATGCAGAGCTGGTCCAGCGGCACGTATTTCGCGGCCTCCTCGATGCGGCGCTTCAAGTCGTCCTTGCGCTCGAGCGCCGGGAGCTTCGTCGTGACGAGGCCGAGGACCACCATCTTGCCCTTCGGGATGAACCGCAGCGGCTTGAAGTCGCCGGCGCGGGGCGTGTCGTATTCGAGGAAGAAGCCGTCGATGTGGGTCTCGCTGAAGACCTGCTCCGCCACGGGGTCGTAGCCACCCTCGGCGAGCCAAGCGCTTTGGTTGTTGCCGCGGCAGATGTGCATGCAGACCGCCATGTCCGCGGGCCGCTTCGCGATCGCGTCGTTGATGAGCTTGATGTATGTCCCCGGGAGCTTCTCGGGGTCCTCGCCGATGGTCTCGCGCACCTGCTTGCGCAGCACGGGGTCGCAGAGATAGGCGAAATTGGTGTCGTCGATCTGGAGATAGCGGCAGCCGTTGGCGGCGAGGTCGAGGATCTCCTCGCTGTAGACCCGCGCGAGGTCCGCGAAGAAAGCGTCCATCTCCGGATAGGCCGTGCGGTCGACCGCGGCGCGGCCGCCGCGGAAATGCATGATCGTGGGCGAGGGGATGGTCTGCTTTGCCGTGACGTGCGCGACCGACTTCAGGAACTTGAAGTGGTTGACGAAGATGCCCTTGGGACGGCCGAGCTTGCCCTCGACGTGGAGGCTCGGCGGGGTCACCTCGTTCTCGCCCTCGGCGCTGTGAAAGTGCAGCTTGATCTTCGAGGGCACGGCGCGGACGTTTGCGAAGCTCTTGAGAAAATCCATGTGCCACTCGCGGCGCCGGAACTCGCCATCGGTGACCGCCTTGAGCCCCACCTCCTCCTGGAGCTTCACCACGTCGCGGATCGCCTGATCCTCGGCCTTCGCGAGCTCGGCCGCGGGGAGAGCGCCCTTCTCGAAGGCCTCCCGCGCCTCCTTGAGCCGCTGCGGCCGCAGCAGGCTCCCCACGTGATCGGCACGAAACGGCGGCTTCGGTCGGGCGGGCATCGGTGCTACTCCTAGTGAAAATCGAGGGCGGCATAATAGCGCCAGAGGAAGGCCCAGTGCGAGCACGCGGAGGTTAACGGAAGTGGGAGGGCGCCCATGATCGCTGCCTGGCTCGACCGGGCCGACCGCGCGGTGGGGCGGGCGGTGGCGGCGGGACGGTGGCTCGCGCTTCCGGTGAGCATCCTTCTCTTCGCGCAATGGCCGCTCCGCGATCTCGTGCACGCCTATTCGACCGACGCCAACGACCTCGCGCAGTGGCTCTTCGCGCTCTATGTGAGCCTCGCCCTCACCTATGCGACGCGGGCTCGAAGCCATCTCGCGGCGGACGTGCTGGCGCGACGCTATGGGCCCGCGACCCGCGGCTTGCTCGCGCGCCTCGGAGCGATCCTCTGCATCGCGCCTTGGGCGCTCTTCATATTGATCGCCGGAGGGCCCGCGGTCTGGCAATCCCTGCGCGGGCTCGAGGACTTCCCGGAGACGCTGAGCCCCGGCTATTTCCTGGTGAAGGCGAGCGCCTGGCTCCTGGCGCTGCTGGCCTTGGCGCAAGCGCTGCTCGACGCCGCGCGTCCGCGGCAGGAGCGATAGCTCAGATGGAATCCGCGGGATTCTACATGCTGGGACTGGTCGGTGTGCTGCTGATCGGCACGGGCTTGCCCGCCTATGCCGTGCTGATCGGCGTCGCCGTGCTCTTCGCAGCGATCGGCGTCGCCGCGGGCGCGGTGCCGCTTGCCCTCTTGACCGCGCTCCCCGCTCGCCTCGTCGGCCTCCTCGAGAACGACCTGCTGCAGGCCTTGCCGCTCTACGTGCTCATGGGCGCACTGCTCAATCGGCTGCCGCTCGCGGACGTCCTCTTCCGCGCGGGGAATGCCGCCTTCGCGCGGACGCGCGCGGCGCCGCTGCTCTCGGCGGTGGGTCTCGGCGCCATGCTCGCGCCGATGAACGGCTCGGTGGGCGCGAGCGTCGCCACGCTCTCGCGCATCCTCGAGTCGCGGCTCCGCTCGCACGGCGTCGCCTCCGCGGACGGACTCGCCGTCGTCTGCGTCGCCAGCACCTTGGGCGTGGTGGTGCCGCCCTCTCTCGTGCTGATCCTCCTCGGCGACGCCATGCTGCGCGCGCACACGGAGGCCGTGAACGCGACGCACCAGATGGTGCGCATCATCAACACCCAGGACGTCTTCCGCGGCGCCTTGGCGCCGGCGGCGATCTTCCTCCTCCTTGCCTTCGCGCTGGCGTGGTGGACGGGGAGGCGCGAGCCGCCGGAGGCGGCTGCGCCCGCTGCGCAGGAGAAGTTCGGGTGGCGCCATCGCCTGATCGCGCTGGGCACGGCGGGATTCATCGTGCTGCTGCTGGCGGCCGTGGTGATCGGCTACGTCTATGCGGTCGAGGCCGCGGCTGCCGGGGCCATGGCGCTTCTCCTCGCGGGGCTCGTCACCCGCACGCTCACGGCGGAGATCATGGACGCCGTCCTCCGCGACACGATGGCCGTCACCGGCGCGCTCTTCGCGCTCCTGGCGGCCGCCACCACCTTCACCCTGGTGGTGCGCGGCTTCGGCACCGACCGTGTGCTTGCGGAGCTGGTGGCGGCGATCCCCGGCGGCTCCACCGTCACCGTATTGGTGGGGCTGCTGGCGCTCGGAGTCTGCGCCTTCGTGCTCGACGCCTTCGAGATCATCTTCGTAGTGATCCCGCTGCTGATGCCGCCGCTGCTGATGCGCGCGCCCGATGCGGTCTGGGTCGCGGTGCTGGCGCTCCTTGCCTTGCAGGCGAGCTTCCTCATTCCGCCCGTCGGATATGCCGTGATGATGGCGCGCACCGTGAGCGGCGAGGGCGTGGCGCTCCCGAAGCTCATCCGCGCGCTCCTACCGTTTCTCCTGGCGCAACTCCTCGTGCTCGGCCTCACCCTGGCGGTCCCCGCGCTCACCCACGTCGCCGCGCCGAGGCTCGAGAGCGAGAGTGGCACCAAGCCTGCGCTCTCCGACGAGGAGGTGCGCAAGGCGCTCCAAAACATAACCCTGCCGCCCCTTCCGGAGGAGCCGCCGAAGTGAGGTCCGCCATGCCGCGAAGAGGCTTGCCGCCGCCGGCGCGGAGGCGAAAGATGCGGGACCCGGGCCCTACCGCCGAGAGGAGACGATTTACCATGACCGCGCTGCGCGAGGTTCGATCGGCCGAGGAGGTGGAATGGGCGCTGCGCTGCGATCTCGCGGCGGTCTTCCGCGTCCATTCCCGGCTCGGCATGAACGAGCAGATCGGCAATCATCACAGCTTGATGCTGCCGGGGAGCGAGACGCTCTTCCTCATCAATCCCCGGGGCTTGCTGTTCCAGGAGGTGACCGCGAGCAACCTCATCGTCTGCGATCTCGACGGCAAGGTCGTGCGCGGGAAGGGCGAGCTCCGCAAGGTCGCCTTCCACATCCACGCGCGCATCCACCTCAAGCACCCGCAGGCGCGCTGTGTGCTGCACGTGCATCCGCCCTATCTAACGGCGCTCTCGCTGATGGAGGGCGGACGGCTCGAGCTCGCGCACCACAACGACCTCACTCTCGACGACCGCGTCGTCTATGACGATGCCGCGCACGGGCCCGTCGGCGACAACGAGGAAGGCGACCGTATCGCGCGCCTCATGGGCGAGAAGACCGTGATGGTGATGGCGAATCACGGCGTCACCGTCGTGGGCCCCACCGTGCACGACGCCTTCGACGAGCTCTACATCGCCGAGCGCACCTGCATGTATCAGCTCACCGCGCGCATGGCCGGGGGCACGCTTCGCCGCCAGCCCGATCAGCTCCGGCGCCGCTACACCGGCGCTTGGGGCGAGCGCTACGACGCGCGGCTCCATCTCGACGCCTGGCGGCGCCTCCTCGACCGCGAGGAGCCCGACTACGCACGCTGAGGATCTTCACATCATCTCAAGAAAAGGCCTTGCCGCATGACCGGGACGCGCATCACCTCGACCGTCGACTTCGAGAAGAACGGACGCCAGACCGGTTTCCTCCGCCTGCCGCACTCCGTTCACGAGTCCGCCTATGGCTGGATCCCCATTCCCGTGGCCTGCATCAAGAACGGCAGCGGGCCCACGGTGCTCCTGAGCTCCGGCAATCACGGCGACGAGTACGAGGGTCAGGTGACGCTGATGAAGCTGATCCGCGAGCTCAAGCCCGAGCAGGTGCAGGGGCGGATCATCTTCCTCTCGGCCGCGAACTTCCCGGCGGCGCTGGCGGGACGGCGAACCTCGCCCATCGACGGCGGCAATCTCAACCGCTCCTTCCCTGGCGATCCCGACGGCACGCCCACCCGACAGATCGCATATTATATCGACACGGTCATCCTGCCGCTCTGCGATTTCGCCTTCGATCTCCATTCCGGCGGGAGCTCGCTCATGTACGTGCCGAGCGCGCTCGGCACCATCTTCCCGGGCGAGCCCGGCCGCAACGCGCGCACCGTCGAGCTGCTGCGGGCTTACGGCGCGCCCATCGCCTATCTTTCGAAGCAGCCCATGGGCGCGGATCAGACGCTCGGCGCCTCCGCCGCGCGCCGCGGTGGGCTGCATCTCGGGACCGAGCTCGGTGGCTCCGGCACGGTAACGCCCGCGATCCTGCGCCTCGCCGAGGCCGGCACGCGGCGCGCGCTCAAACACACCGGCGTCGTCGGGGACCTCGCGGTCGAGCCCTCGCCGGGCACACGGCTCATGGAGGTCGGCGGTCCCGACTATTACGTCTATGCGAGCGAGAGCGGCGTCTTTGAGCCGCTGGTCGAGCTCGGCGACACCGTCAAGGAAGGCCAGCCTGCCGCCGCGATCCACTTCTCGCACACGCCCTGGCGCGAGCCGGAAATCGTGCCCTTCGAGCACGACGGCGTCGTCCTCTGCAAGCGCATCCCCGCCCGCACCGAGCGCGGCGATTGCCTTTTCCACCTCGGGACGGATTACCGTCCCTGAGGCTTCGGTAGCGTGAAAGGCGCGGGGTCGAGGAATCGCTCGACGACGTTGCGGGTGAGGCGCGAGACGTTGTTGCGGTAGCCGTTGTGCGCGAGGCTCGCGACGTATGCGATCGAGCCCGTCGAGAACACCGCGCCGCCCGCTCGCGTCTCGAAGAACACCATGTCCGCCTTGACGCGGGCGTTGAGCGTGCCGTCGACGCCGCGGGTGTTCGAGAGCATCTCCTCGTTGACGAGCAGGAAGGCCTGCGAATGCTTCTCCGAGCTCGCGACGGTGAGGGCGTGGGGCGGCGAGCCCAGCGCCGCGTCGTAGCAATCGATCTCCAGCCCCGCCGCGCCGCCGCCCGAGGATCCGAAATCGCCGATGATTTCGTCCTCGATGCCCTTGAAGATGAAGGCGGCGCGCGGGTCGCGCGAGGCCGCTGTCCGCCGGTAATAGCTCCCGGCGTCGAAGCCCTGCGCGATGAAGCCGATGCCCACGAGCGTGTTGGGGGGCCGGCCGATGCGGCGCCAGAGCCCGCCGTACTCGCCGGTCGAGTGATAGTACTGCCCGGGCTGCTCGGCCCAGGCGCGGGTCCCGTCCTCGGCGCGGCGCAGCTTGATCATGTCGGGATGCGCGGGATCGAAGCTGACGCGCCAATAGAATCCGTTGCCGCCCATGTACATGAAGCGGCCGCCGCGGCCGAGATAGGCCTCGAGCGCCTGCAGCATCTCCAGGCTGTAATACTCGGGATGGCTCACGCTCATCACCGCGCCATAGGGCGCCAGGAGCTCGAGGCCCCGCGCCTGCAGCTCGTGATCGCTGATGACGTCGTAGGCGATGCCCTGCGCCTCCAGCCAATCGACGAGGCAGAGGTCCATCGCGAAGTTCCAGTACCGCCCGGTCGGCCGCATGTTGAAGAGCGGCCGCCGCGTCGAGGCGTGCGCGACGCCGAAGCCGTCGCGGTGCGTGTCGTAGGTCGAGCTCCCATATTCGGAATGCTCCGCAAGGAGCACGTCGGTCATGTCCACCGTCGGGAGATGGCCCATGCTGAGCTCGAAGGGCCCCGGCAGCATGCGCCGCCGGTAGTTGGCATAGGCGAGATATGTCGCGGTCGAGGCGAGCACCGCGAGCTTCGCGCGCGCGGCGCCCGGCTTTGGGCTCACGATCAGGCCCACGTGGAAGGGCGGGCCCGCGGCTTGCAGGCGCACGGCGTAGAAGCCGCTTCTGAGATCGGCGGGCAGACGGAAACGGAGGCTCGGCTTCCAGCAGCAATCGTAGAGGTCGTCGGAGTGGAAGTGGATCGCCGCGTAATGGCTGGGATCGCGTCGCCAGTCGTGAACGGAGCCGTCCCATCTCGATCCCGTGACCGCGCGCTTCGGCGCATTGACGGTGCGTCCCTGCAGCTTCAGCGGCGAGCGATCCTCGATCGCGGTCGTGCCGATCCCGCGCGCGAAATCCCATTCGGCCGCGACCGTTCCCGAGCGAAGCGCCGGCGCCTCGATCTTGCCGTTGAAATGCTCGACGGTGGTGCCGTTCTCGTTGCGCCGCGCCGCAAATAGCAGCGGCGCCTCAGGCTTGGCGGGCGTGGCAAAGCGGCCGCTCGCCTCGGCGGCGATGTCGTCGTGAACGCCCGGTATCGGTGTGCTCTTGACCGAGGCCGCGCCCGTCGCGGGATCGTAACGCGCCTCGATCCCGTACCAAGCCCGTGAGCGCAGTGGCCGCGCGGTCGAGACGGTTTCTCCGCCGCTCGCGAGCGTGACTGCGCCGGCGGCGTCGAGAAAAAGATGAATGCCGCCGAGCGATACCAGCGATTGGACGCCGCGGCCGGGTAGGGTAGGCCAGACCAAGAGCGAGAGCTCGACCGCGCCCAGCGGCGGCAGGGACTCCACGATGGCGTAGGAGCCGATCGGCACGGGCTGCAGCTCGCCCAGGTGCTCGCCGGAGACGCCGCTCGCGACGATCTCCTCCTTGAGGCCCAGTGCTTCGCCGCAAATGAGGCGCACCAGCTCGGCGCGGTAGCGGCGCCCGGGATCGAGCACGCTCACGCGCACCGTCACCTCGTCGCCGGGATGCGCATAGAGCGCATCGACATAGCCGACGACGCCCGGTCCCTTCATGGCAGATTGAGCTCCTGGCCCGTGAGCGCTCGCCAGCGGCGCTGGAAGGCCGCCCACTCGCCGGCCTCGAGGCTGTCGAAGACCTCGTCCTCGAAGAGCCGCGGCGGCTTGAAATCCGGCTGCCGCTCGCCGAGCACCCAGCGTCCGGGCGAGATCGAGACGAGAATTAAGTTCTGGCAATTCTCCGCCCGCCGCATCGTATCGAGCAGCCCCTGCAATTCCGGGCTATGGCGGCCGAAAGGGCGGGCGCGGAATTCGGCCGCGAGATCGAGGCGCTTCGGGTCGATGGCGGTCGCTGCCATGGGGCCGAGAGTGACGGTGCCGTCGAGGTTCCGTCAAGCGCCCCTTCGGGCGGATCGGCTCTACGAGGGGCTTGGCACGGCTCCTGCTTTGAGGAAAGCTAGCCTCGAAGGCGCAAATCCTTAATCGGCGGAGATCCCATGACGGCTCTCTCGAACCAACGCATCGCCTATTTCAACGGTAAATACGTGCCCGAGCGCGAGGTGGTAATTCCGTTCCGCGACAAGAGCTTCACGCGCGGCGACGGCGTCTTCGACATGACGCGCTCCTTCAACGGCCGCATCTTCAAGATCAAGGAGCACATCGAGCGGCTCTATCGCTCGCTCAAATACCTGAACATCGATCCCGGGCTCAGGCCGGCGGAATTCATCGAGATCAGCGAGACGGTGCTCGACCGCAACCGCCACCTCCTCGGCAAGGACGAGGACTACTGGATCGGCCAGCGCGTGAGCCGCGGCGTCGAGGCCGTGGGCGACGAGGGCTGGGAGCACACGGGCCCCAACGTCATCGTGGAGTGCATCCCGCTGCCGCTCAAGAAGCGCGCGAGGCTCTACCGCGACGGCATGCACGTGATCGTGCCGGCGACCCGGCGCGTGGCGCCGAGCATGCTGAGTCCGCGCGCGAAGATGCACCAGTACCTGAACCTCGTCGTCGGCGACATGGAGGCGAAAGCCGCCGATCCCGAGGCCTGGTCCGTGCTGCTCGACGAGAACGGCAACCTCGCGGAGGGCACCGGCAGCAACATCTTCCTGGTGCGCGACGGCAAGATCGCGACGCCGCAGGAGCGCTACGTGCTTCCGGGCGTGAGCCGCGCCGCCGCGATCGATCTCGCCCGCGGCCTCGGGATCGAGCTGCGCGAGGCCGATATCGATCTCTATGACGCCTCGACGGCGGACGAGATCTTCGTGACCTCGACGAGCCTCGTCGTCTGTCCGGTCTCGCGCTTCAACGGCCGGCCGGTCGGCGGCGGCAAAGTGCCCGGTCCGATCACCAAGAGGATCATGGATGCCTACATTAAGCTCGTAGACTGCGATTACGTGCACCAATACACGCGGCACCTGACCTGAGGAGGCATGTCATGAAGGCTTGGATGCGGCTCGGCTCGGTTGCGGCGCCGGCAGTGCTGGTGCTTGCGCTCGCGTCTCCGGCGCTCGCGGCGCCCTTCTCGTGCCCCAAGAAGGGCGGCGATCTCGTCTTCGCGGGCGAGGCCAAGGTCAACAGCCTCGACCAGATGGCCTCGAACACGATCTCCACGCGCAACGTCGCGATGAACATCTTCGAGTCCCTGATGACCCGAGACGAGAATTTCAATCCGATCCTCGAGCTCGCGGACTCCATGACGGAATCGCCGGATCACCTCACCTACACCTTCAAGATCCGCGAGGGCGTCAAGTTCCACAACGGCAAGGACCTCACGACCGCGGACGTTGTGGCATCCTTCGACCGCTATGCAAAGATCGGGATCGAGCGCAGCAATCTCGCCAACGTCGAGAAATGGGAGGCGCCGGACAAATACACCTTCGTCATCCGCATGAAGAAGCCGCAGCCGACCTTCATCGAGGATCTGAGCTCCTTCAGTGTGCCGATCGTGATCATCCCCTCGGAGCAGCGGGACGCCGACCCGCTCCGCCTCGAGCCCATCGGCACCGGGCCGTTCCAGCTCGTCGAGTACGTCGCCGACAGCCACGTGAAGCTGAAACGCTACGAGGGCTACAAGCCCAATCCGCATTTCGAGGAACGCACCGGCTTCGGCGGCTACAAGGTCGGCTGCGTCGATACCGTGACCTATCGCATCGTGACCGAGCCGGGCGCGCGCGTCGCGGGCCTCGAGACGGGCGAGCTCATGGCGGTCGAGGACGTGCCCACGAAATCGCAGGCCGCGCTCAAGAACAACAAGAACGTCGTGCTGCTGGGGCTGCAGAACTTCTGGATCCAGATCATGCTGCCCAACACCTCGTTCCCGCCGACCGACAATCTCGCCTTCCGCAAGGCGGTGCAGGCGGCGCTCGACATGGACGAGATCATGGATGCCGCGACCGACGGCGCCTACCGGCTCAACGTCGGCTTCCAATATCCCGGCGGCGCCTTCTACACCGACGCGGGCAAGGAGACCTACAACATCAAGAACAAGGAGCTCGCCAAGAAATACCTGCAGGAAGCGGGCTACAAGGGCGAGCCGCTGATCCTGCTCACGAACAAGGACTACACGAGCATGTACAACGCCGCGCTCGTGGTGAGCGAGCAGCTCAAGGCCGCCGGCATCAACGCGAAGCTCGACGTCGTGGATTGGCCGACCTCGGTGCAGCGGCAGATGAACGAGAAGACCGGCTGGAACTTCTTCTTCACGGGCTACGGGACGCAGCCGGCGCTGGGCGCGCTCGCGACCATGAAGTTCTTCACCCCGCCGCAGAACGTCTACTATCCCAAGGACGGCAAGTCGGACCCGGACCTGGTCGCGCTCTACGCGGAGATGAGCAACAATCCCGATATCGCGGGGCGCAAGGCGGCCTTCGCGAAGATGCAGCAGGTGATCCTGGAGCGCGTCTATGCCGTGCCTTTCGGCTCGCTCACGAAAGTCCAAGCGACGCGTGCCAACGTGAAGAACTTCAAGCCGTTCCGTATCCCGCGCTTCTCGAACGTCTGGATCGATCAATAGGGAATAGGCGGAGGCCGCGGGGTGCTGCGCGTCATCCTGCATCGGATCGCCGGCGCCGTTCCGGTGGTCCTGCTGGTGACGCTCATCACCTTCGGGCTGATGCGGCTCATCCCCGGCGACGTGAGCGCGGCGCTCGGCGGGGTGAGCTCGACGCCGGAGCAGCGCGAGCAGATCCGGCACAATCTCGGGCTCGACCGACCCTATTACGTGCAGCTCGTGCGTTGGTACGCGGACCTTGCGCGGGGCGATCTCGGCCGCTCGATCTTCCTAGGCAAGGGCGTGACGGAATCGACCTTCGAGCGGCTGCCGGTGTCGCTCTCGCTCAGCGCTTATTCCCTCATCATCACTCTCCTGCTGGGCATCGTTAGCGGAATCCTCGCGGCGCTGCGGCAGAACAGCTGGGTCGATCAGGCCGCAATGATCTTCGCGATGATCGGCATCTCGCTGCCGAATTTCTGGCTCGGCCTGATGATGATCGTGCTGTTCTCGGTGCATCTAGGCTGGCTGCCGACCGGCGGCTACGTCCCGTTCCAGGAGGATTTCCTAGGCTGGCTCAGGACCACGACCATGCCCGCGATCTCGCTGGCGCTGCTGCAGGTGGGTCTTCTCGCGCGCATCACGCGCTCGACCATGCTGGAGGTGCTGCGCCAGGACTACGTCCGCACCGCGCGCGCGAAGGGGCTCCCGAATTACCTCGTGGTCTGGAAGCACGCGCTCGCCAACGCGCTCATCCCCATAGTCACCGTCGTCGGCATCATCGTGAGCCTACTGATCTCGGGCGCTGTCGTCACGGAGACCGTGTTCTCGATCCCCGGCGTGGGCCAGCTGCTGACCTCCGCGATCCTCAATCGCGACTATCCCATGATCCAAGGCGGGCTTCTCTTCGTCGCCTTGCTTCTGGTGGGCATCAACATCCTCGTCGACATCGCTTATGCCTGGCTCGATCCCCGCGTGAGGTACGACGGTGGCTGAGAGCGCCGCGAGCCTCGAAGGCGTTGCCTCTCACGGCCCGCCGGCCGCGCGCGCGAGCCGCCGCTGGGAGACGGGCGGGCGTCTCCTCCGCCACCGATCCTTCCAGATCGGGCTCGGTCTCTTCCTGCTGGTGGCGCTCGCGGCGGTCTTCGTGCCGATGCTGAGCGGCGTCGATCCCAACAAGCTCTCGATGCGCACCCGCTTCGAGCCGCCGGGCTCCGAGTTCCTCTTCGGCACCGACAATTTCGGCCGCAGCCAGCTCTCGCGCGTCGTGCACGGCGCCCGCCTATCCCTGGTGATCGGAAGCTGGGTCGTAATTCTGAACGCGGTCTTCGGCACGCTGCTGGGAGCGCTCTCCGGCTATTTCCGGCGGCTCGACAATCCGCTGATGCGCCTCAACGATGCGTTGATGGCATTTCCGGCGATCCTGCTGGCGCTCGGCGTCACCGCCGTGCTCGGGCGCTCGATCCCCAACGTGATCCTCGCGCTCGCGATCGTCTACCTCCCGCGCACCGCCCGGATCGTGCGGGCCTCGGTGCTGGTGCTGCGGCAGACGGAATTCGTGCAGGCCGCGATCGCCGCGGGCGCCGGGCACTGGCGCATCCTCCGGCGGCACATCCTCCCGAACGCCATGGCGCCGGTGATCGTGCAGCTGAGCTTTCTCTTTGCCTACGCGGTGCTCACGGAGGCGACCTTGAGCTTCCTCGGCCTCGGCGCGGAGCCGCCGACGCCCACCTGGGGCAACATCATGGCGGAGGGCCGCAACTACATGCGCGAGGCGCCCTGGATCATCGCGATCCCCGGCGGCGCGCTCGCGATCACGGTGCTGGCGCTCAACCTGCTGGGCGACGGTCTCCGCGACGTCCTAGACCCCCGTCTCAAGATCCAGCAGTGACGCTCCTCGCCGTCCGCAATCTCCGCGTGCTCTTCCGCACCGAGGCCGGCGAGGTCGCCGCGGTTGACGACGTGAGCTTCGACGTGGCCGAGGGCGAGGTGCTCGGCATCGTCGGCGAGTCCGGCAGCGGCAAAAGCGTGACCGCGCTCTCGATCATGGGGCTGCTGCCGAGCCCGCCCGCGCGCATCGGCGGCGGCTCGGTCGTCTTCCAGGGCCGCGAGCTCCTCGGCCTCGGCGAGCGGGCGATGCGGAGCATCCGCGGCCCCGGCATCGGCATGATCTTCCAGGAGCCC
>DATKNV010000129.1:0-21209 GCA_035541215.1 Allostellaceae bacterium
CGGCGGATTCCATCAGGGCCAGCGGTCCCAATAGGCCGCACCAAAGGCCGGACACAAGACCGCAAGCCCGACCCTGCTTCTCACGCAATAAATCTCTTGCCAGGCGGGGGCCGTCCACACAAGGGCGCGGAGGATGCGCGGTGGACGCAGAGGATTCCAATTTCATCCCTACCACTGCGTCCTCTGCGCATCCTCCGCACCCTCTGCGCGAAAACTTTCTTCCTTTTTTTCCTCACCCGCTGTCCGGCTGGTAATACGGGTCCTCCCAGGCCGGGAGCGCGAAGACCTCCTCGGGCGCGGAGAGGCCGCGGACCTCGTAGCGGCCGAGCGAGATCATGGGGACGCCGAGGCCCCGCACGAAATCGGCCGAGAAGAGCACGCCTTTGCCCAGGCGGCGGCACAACATCTGCAGCCGGCTCACGAGGTTGACGGCGGGGCCGATCACCGTGAAGTCGAGCCGGCTCGCGCCGCCGATGTTGCCGTAGATGACGGTGCCGAGATGGAGCGTGATGCCGAAGCGCACGGGCGCCTCGCCCTTGGCCTCGCGGCGGCGGTTCACTTCAGCGAATTCCGCGAAGGCCGCGCGCGATGCCGCGAGCGCCGCGAGGCACATCGGCCGCGGCCCCCCGCGATTCAGCGGGAAGATCGCGAGGATGCCGTCGCCGATGAGCTTCAGCACCTCGCCGCCATGCGCCTCCACCGGCGCGATCACGGATTCGAAGTAGTCGTTGAGGAGCGCGATCATCTGCTCGCCGGGGAGGCGCTCGGAGAGGTCGGTGAAGCCGCGGAGGTCCGCAAAGAGGATCGCGGCGTCGATGGTTTGGCCGCTGCCGCGGAGCACCTGTCCCTTGAGCACGCGCGTACCCGCATCGGCGCCGAGATAGGTCTTGAGCAATGTCTCGGCCGCGCGGTGGCTTGCACGCGCCTCGATCACCACGCCGAGATAGGTCACGATCGCGTCGAAGAAGGCGACATCGGCGTCGCTGAACCCGCCGGGCCGCCCCGTCGCCCAGGTAACGGCGTGGTTGCTCCCATCGGTGAAAGGGAGGCGCTGGGCGATGTAGTCCGTGAACCCGTCGGCCTTGAGCTCGGAGAGCACGGCGAAGTCGAGAATGACCTCCGGGTTCTCCAGCCTCCGCCGGAAGCGCTCGGCGCCGCCGTAGATCCAATAGACCGGGCTGTTGATGTAGCTTGGCTGCTGCTCCACGCCGTGCGAATGCCGCACGATCCGGCCGCCGTCCCCGCAGCGCCATTGCAGAGTGAGGCCGCGGACCTCCGGGTCCAGGACATGAGCGTGCACGGTCGCGCGATCGAGCGGCACCCCAGCCTCGCCGATCTGCTCGCAGAATACCGCGAAGAAGGCGCTGGGGTCCGTAACTCCACGCGCACCCTTGACCAGCCAATCCAGCACCGGCACCGCGCGCCGGCGCGCCTCGGTCTCGAGATCGGCAAGGCCGGCCTCGGGGGCTTCGTTCATGGCGTCATTTGACGCGCGCGAGGCCGGGGGAGGCAAGAGCCGCTGGGACATGGCAGCTCACCGGCGCGGAATTGACCCCACTCGCGAAGGGGTTGACTTGAAGAGCCGGAAACCCAAGCTTGTCCGCCATCGAGCTTCCCGGAGCGAGCGCCACCCATGTTCATTCAGACGGAGACCACGCCGAACCCCGCGACCCTCAAGTTCCTGCCGGGGCGCGAGGTGATGGCGCGCGGCACGGCCTATTTCACCGATGTCTCCGCCGCCGGGCGCTCGCCGCTGGCGCAGCAGCTCTTCGCCCTTCCCGGCGTCGCCGGCGTCTTCCTGGGCGCGGACTTCATTACCGTCACGAAGGATGCCGGCAAGGACTGGGCGGAGCTCAAGCCAGCGGTCCTCGGCGCCATCATGGAGCACTTCACGGCGGGCCGGCCCGTCCTCGTCGGAGAGAGCGCCGCCGAGGCGAGCGCCGAGGACGAGGACGAGGTGATCTCGCAGATCAAGGAGCTCCTGGAGACGCGGGTGCGTCCTGCGGTGGCGCAGGACGGCGGCGACATCATCTTCGACCGCTACGAGGACGGCGTCGTCTATCTGCACATGCAGGGCTCGTGCTCGGGCTGCCCCAGCTCGACCGCGACGCTCAAGGCGGGCATCGAGAACATGCTCCGCCACTACATCCCCGAGGTGCACGAGGTGCGCCCGGTCTGAGCGGCGCCGCTCAGCCCGCCGTCATCATGGAGAGCACGAGATCGCGGTCGCTCAGCAGCGGGTAGAGCCGCGAGTCGAAAAGCTGATAGTGCCACCACTCGTTGCGATAGAAGTCCCAGCCCGCCGCCGTCATCAGTCCCAGGAGCAGCAGGCGATTGCGCTGCGCTTCCGGCGAGACCTCGGTATTGCCGTGATGCGAGAGCGGCGTGAAGGCATCGAAGCCGGTCCCCATCTCGAGCTCGCGGCCGGCGCCGTCCACCAGGGTGAGGTCGATCGCGACGCCGCGCGAATGCGGCGAGCCGCGGCGGGGGTCGGCCAGGAACTCCGGGTCGGGCCGCGCCTCCCAGAGCTTCCACTGCGCCTCGGAAGGCCGGAAGGCATCGAAGATCTTGAAGCCGAGGCCGAGCGGCCGGGCGAGCGCCTGCGCGCGCAGGAGGCGCTCGGCGGCTGCCTCGTGGAGATAGCAGGCGGCACGGGCGTAGACCGGCTTTCCCGTGATGTTGCCGGCAGTCGCGTAGGCGATCTCGAGCGCGACGCCGTGCGTCTCCGGCCGGATTTCGACGAGTGCTGCGGGCATGAGCGATAGGGAGAGATTGCGGAAATGGACGGCAGCGGGGATGCTCGTCCTTCCTATCACGCCCAGGGCTTCTCCGCGATGAGGGTTCTCGCCTTCGACAGTTCCGGGAACGGCTGCTCCGCCGCCGTGGTCGGCGAGGAGGGCGTCCTCGCGCGCGAGTTCGAGGCGATGGCGCTGGGGCAAGCGGAGCGGCTCCTGCCGATGATCGCGCGCGCGATGGCGGCGTCGGGACTCGGCTTTCCGGAGCTCGATTGCATCGCCGTCACGGTGGGACCCGGCGCCTTCACGGGCGTGCGGATCGGGATCGCCGCCGCGGAGGGATTGGCGCTCGCGAGCGGCAAGCCCGTGCTGGGTCTCACGGGATTCGACACGGTTGCGACGGCAGTGCCGGACGAGCTGCTCGCGGGACGGCGCCTTGCGGTGGCGCTCGACAGCCGGCGCGAGGAGCTTTACCTCCAAGCCTTCGACGAGAGCCGCAAGGCGCTCGGGAGCGGCGCCTTGGTGCCGCCCTCGGAGTGGCAGGCCTGGATTCCCGAAGGTCCGATCCTTCTCGCGGGCGACGGCGCCGATCGGTTGGAGGGCGCGCTCGGCCCCCGCGACATCCGGCGCGCGCCGGGAAGCGGCATTCCCGATGCCGCCGATCTCGGCCGCCTCGCCCGCGCACGCTGGCTCCGGGGCGAGCGGACGGAGCGTCTCGAGCCGCTCTACCTGCGTGCGCCCGACACGACGCTCCCAGCGAAGGAGCGCGGACCGTGAGCTCCTGGCAGATCGCGCGCATCACCGATGCCGACCTCGCGGACGTGGCGCTGCTGCACGGTCTCTGCTTCCCCGGCGAGGCCTGGAACCGCGAGGACTTCGCGGGCATCCTCGCGATCGCCGGCGCAAGCGGCCATTGGGCGATCGAGGAGGGCGATCCGCAGCGGCGCGCGCAGGCCTTCCTCTTCGACACGCTGCTCGGCCTCTCCGGCGAGATCGTGACCTTGGGCGTGGCGCCCGGCGCCCGCCGGCGCGGCGCCGCCCGCGCCCTCCTCGCCGATCTCTTCGTGCGCGCGCGCAGCCTCGGCGTCGCGACGCTCACCCTCGAGGTCGCCGACGACAACCTTGCCGCGCTCGCGCTCTATGAGAGCCTGGGCTTCGAGCGTCTGGGCATCCGCCGCGCCTATTACCGCCGCCCCGGCGGCGGCACCATGGACGCGCGGCTGTTGCGGCGGACCCTACTCGCCTGACGGCGCAAGTCGGCAGAGTCCTCATGCTTGCGTTTTTAAGCATCGACGGCGCGTTCTATTCGGCCGCTTGGGGTCCCAATCTTGTCCTGGCATCGGTCATTGCTTTATAGGCGCCGACAAACTATATCGATGGCCAGTTTTCCCCGGGGAATGTCCGAAATGACCGACAACGCCAATACAAAAGAATTGCTTTCGCTGACGACGGAGATCGTGGCCGCCCACGTCTCCAACAACACCGTCGCGGCGAACGATTTGCCTCAGCTCATCAGCTCCGTTTATCAATCGCTTGCCGGCGTCGGCAAGGGCCCGGCGCCCGCGGCGGAGCGGCCGGAGCCGGCGGTACCCGTGAAGAAATCGGTGCACGCGGACTACATCGTCTGCCTCGAGGACGGCAAGAAGCTCAAGATGCTGAAGCGGCACCTCAAGACCGCCTACAACATGACGCCCGAGCAATACCGGGAGCGCTGGGGCCTGGCGCCGGACTATCCCATGGTGGCGCCCAATTATGCGCGCCAGCGCTCGCGCCTCGCCAAGGAGATCGGGCTCGGGACACGCGGCAGAAAATCCAGCTCTGCCTGAGACTTAGAGGAGGCCGGCCGGGCGGCGGTACGGCGTCATAGGACGGTCAGGGCCTTTTGGCTATACTGCTAACGATATGCGCTCGCGGCCCGATGCCGGCGGCCGGGTGTCGGCCCCCGGCGGAACTGGGGCGCCAGCGCATGGGGCGATCCGAGCGAAGCGCCGCACGCGCAAGTGCGGGGCCGTCGGTTCCGACAGGGAGGCGTTGCTAGGCCGATGCCGTCGCGCCTGGAGCAGCTTTGCATCGACAAGGGGCTCAAGATGACGGAGCAGCGCCGGATCATCGCGCGCGTGCTCTCGGATTCCGCCGATCACCCCGACGTCGAGGCCGTCCATCGCCGCGCGACCGAGATCGACCCCCGCATCAGCATCGCCACGGTCTATCGCACCGTGCGCCTCTTCGAGGAGGCGAACATCCTCGCGCGCCACGACTTCGGCGACGGCCGCGCGCGCTACGAGGAGATGACGAGCGACCATCACGACCACCTCATCGACCTCCAGACCGGGCGGGTGATCGAGTTCACGAACGAGACGATCGAGGGGCTGCAGCGGCAGGTGGCGGAGAAGCTGGGATATCGCCTCATCGGCCACCGGCTCGAGCTCTACGCCGTACCCCTCGACTCCAAGCGCGACGGCGGCGAGCGGAAATGAGCGGCGAGCGGCACAGCGTTCGACCGGCCAGGGCCGGCGGCGGGCGGACCCTATGAACGAGCAGCAGCTCCGCCGCCTCGCCGACGAGCAGGCCGCTCCCGAGGAGCCCGCGAGCTTCCACATCCGCTCGGGCACGCTCGCCGTGCGTCTTGCGCGGAGCCCGGCCGAGATCGCCGCGGCGCAAGCGCTGCGCTACCGCGTCTTCTACGACGAGATGGGCGCGAGGCCCTCGCCGGAGATGGAGCGCACCCGCCGCGACTTCGACGGCTTCGACGAGTTCGCGGACCATCTGCTGGTGATCGACAACGCGCGCGGCCTCGGCCCCGATGCGGTGATCGGCACCTACCGGCTGATCCGGCGTCCCGCCGCCGAGCGCGCCGGACGGTTCTATTCCGCCGCCGAATACGACATCTCCACCATGGTGGCCTATCCCGGCGAGATCCTCGAGCTCGGCCGCTCCTGCGTCGATGCGAGCGCGCGCAACCGGCCCACCATGCAGCTCCTGTGGCGAGGCATTGCCGCCTACGTCTTCCACTACCAGATCGATCTCATGTTCGGCTGCGCGAGCCTCCATGGCACCGATCCCGACGCGCTCGCGGTGCCCTTGAGCTATCTCCACTATCACCATCTGGCGCCGCCGGCCTTGCGGCCGCGGGCGCTACCCGAGCTCTACGTCGACATGCGCCGGCTCCCGCCGCAGGCGATCGATCCCGCAAAGGCGCTCGCGGAGCTCCCGCCGCTCATCAAGGGCTATCTGCGTCTCGGCGGCTTCGTCGGCGACGGCGCCGTCATCGACCGCCAGTTCAACACCACCGACGTCTCGATCGTCGTCAAGACCGACCTCGTCACCGACAAGTATTATCGGCATTACGAGCGGCAGGCGCGCGGGGCGAGCGCGCCTTGAGCGCCTTCCTCCTGCGGCTGCGCCGCATCTTCCTCTACCTCGCCCTCACCTTGCCGCTGATGCCGGTGCAGGCGGTTCTCGTGCTGCTGGGCTCGCGCCTCGCCGCTAAGCTGCCGCTCTTCTACCACCGGCGCACCAGCCGCATCCTCGGATTCGAGGTCGAGACGATCGGGGCGCCCTCGACCCACCGGCCCACGCTCTTCGTCGTCAATCACGTCTCCTATCTCGACATCGAGATCTTGGGCGGCGTGATCGAGGGCTCCTTCATCGCGAAGCGCGAGGTCGCGGGCTGGCCGCTCTTCGGCTGGCTCGCGAAGCTGCAGCGGACCGTCTTCATCGAGCGCCGGCAGCACACGACGCATCATCAGCGCGACGCGATCCTCGATCGCCTCCGGGCCGGCGACGACCTCATCCTCTTCCCCGAGGGCACGAGCGGCGACGGCAACCGCGTGCTGCCCTTCAAGAGCGCGCTCTTCGGCGCGGTGCACGGGGCGCATCTCCCGCATCCCGTGGCGGTGCAGCCGGTCTCGCTCGCCTATACGCGCCTCGACGGCATGCCGCTCGGGCGCTTCTTCCGCCCCTTCTTCGCCTGGTACGGCGACATGGACATGGGGTCGCATCTCTGGGCGATGCTGGGCTTGGGCCAGACCGGCGTCGTCGTGCAATTCCATTCGCCCGTGAGCGCCGAGAGCTTCCATTCGCGCAAGGCGATGGCGGATCACTGCTGGCGCGTCGTCTCCGCGGGCGTCGCCTCCGCGCTCGCGGGCCGTCCGCAGCCCGTCGAGCCCACGCCCGCGGTACGGCCGCTCCCGGTCGCGGAGCCCGCGGTGCCCACCGCCGCGGTGGCCGAGGTCGCGGGCGGCTGATCCCATGACGAAATCGCTGTTCATCAAGACCTACGGCTGCCAGATGAACGTCTACGACAGCGCGCGCATGGCGGACGTGCTGGCGCCCTTGGGCTATCGCGCGGTCGAGACGCCCGAGGACGCGGACATGGTGATCCTCAACACCTGCCACATCCGCGAGAAGGCCGCGGAGAAGGTGTTCTCGGAGCTGGGCCGGCTCAAGACGCTGCAGAAGCGGAAGGCTCGCGCGGGCGGACGCATGATCCTCGCGGTCGCGGGCTGCGTCGCGCAGGCCGAGGGCGCGGAGATCACGGCGCGGGCGCCCCACGTCGACATCGTGCTGGGGCCGCAGACCTATCACCGGCTTCCGCAGATGGTGGCGGCGGCGACGCGCGCCGCGGGCCACGTCCTCGACACCGAGTTCCCCGCGGAGGCCAAGTTCGATTTCCTGCCGGAAGCCGCGGCGCCGCAGGGTGTCTCCGCCTTCCTCACGATCCAGGAGGGCTGCGACAAGTTCTGCACCTTCTGCGTCGTGCCCTATACGCGGGGCGCGGAGTTCTCGCGCCCGGCCGCGCAAGTGATCGCGGAGGCGCGGCGCCTCGTCACGGCAGGCGCGCGCGAGATCACGCTCCTCGGGCAGAACGTCAACGCCTATCACGGCGAGGCGCCCGAGGGCGGCATCTGGGGCCTGGGCCGGCTTCTCCGCGCGCTCGCGGAGATTCCGGGCCTGCTGCGGCTGCGCTACACCACATCGCATCCCCGCGACGTCGACGACGAGCTCCTGGCCGCGCATCGCGACCTGCCGACGCTGATGCCGTTCCTGCATCTGCCGGTGCAATCGGGCTCCGACCGCGTGCTCGCCGCGATGAACCGCGGCCACACCGCCGCGGACTATCTCCGCACTCTCGAGCGTCTCCGCGCGGCGCGGCCGGAGATCGCCTTCTCCTCGGATTTCATCGTGGGCCATCCCGGCGAGAGCGAGGCGGATTTCGCGGCGACCCTCGCGCTCGTGCGCGAGGCCCAATACGCCCAGGCCTTCTCCTTCAAGTACAGCCCGCGCCCCGGCACGCCCGCGGCGAGCGAGGACGGCCAGGTGCCGGAGCCCGTCAAGACCGAGCGGCTCCGGCGCCTCCAGGAGCTGCTGGAAGCGCAGCAGCGCGCCTTCAACCTGAGCCAGGTTGGCAAGACCCTGCCGGTGCTTCTGGAGAAGCCGGGCCGGCATCCGGGCCAGCTCGCGGGGCGGAGCCCTTATCTCCAGCCCGTGCACGTGACGGCGCCCGCGCGGCTCATCGGCGCGCTGGTGCCGCTGCTGATCCGCGGAGCCGAGCCCAACAGCCTCGCGGGCGAGCATCTGGAGAGCGCGGCATGAGCGTCGCCAAGAGCAACGACGCCATCGTGCAGATGCGCTTCGACGACAACGCGCTCCTGCCGCTGCTCTTCGGCGAGCACGACTCCCATCTCGGCCGGATCGAGCGCCAGCTCGGCGTCTCCATTGCCTCGCGCGGCAACCGGCTCGAGATCACCGGCGCCAGCACGAAGGCGGAGCAGGCGCAGGCGGCGCTCGCCGCGCTCTACCAGCGCTTGCAGCGCGGTCACGAGGTCGACGGCGCCGCGGTCGACGCGGCGGTGCGGCTAGCGCACAGCCGCGGCGGCGCGGAGGCGCCCGGCGCCTTCGGCATCGAGAGCGAGGTCCACACCAAGAAGCGCCGCATCTCCGCGCGCAGCCCGGTCCAGGCGCAGTACATCCAGGCGCTCCGCGCGCACGAGCTCGTCTTCGGCCTCGGCCCTGCCGGCACCGGCAAGACCTATCTCGCGGTCGCGATCGCCGTCGACATGATGATGAGCGGCAAGGTCGAGCGCATCGTGCTCTCGCGCCCCGCGGTCGAGGCGGGCGAGCGTCTCGGCTTTCTTCCGGGCGATCTCCGCGAGAAGGTCGATCCCTATCTCCGCCCGCTCTACGACGCGCTCCACGACATGCTCCCGGGCGAGCAGGTGCAGAAGCGCATGATGAGCGGCGACATCGAGATCGCGCCCCTGGCCTTCATGCGCGGACGCACCCTCGCGCACGCCTACGTCATCCTCGACGAGGCGCAGAACACGACGCCGATGCAGATGAAGATGTTCCTGACCCGGCTCGGCGAAGGCGCGCGCATGGCGATCACCGGCGATCCCTCGCAGGTCGATCTGCCGCGCGGCACCACCTCGGGCCTCGCGGACGCGCTCGCGGCGCTCGATGGCGTGGAAGGCATCTCCACCGTGCGCTTCGGCGAGGCCGACGTCGTCCGCCACGCGCTGGTGCAGCGCATCGTCCAGGCCTATGACCGGCGCGACCGGCGCCGTGCGCAGAAGCGGAGCGGCACCGAGGATGCCTAGCCGCCCCCGCCCCGCCAACCGCAAGAAGCCCGCGGTCTCCGTCGAGCTCCTGGAGCCCTCGGCGCGCTGGCGCGAGCGCCTGCCGCGGCGGCGCCAGCTCTGCGTCGCCGCCGTCGAGGCCGCCTTCGCCGCGGCAAGGCCGCGCTTGAGCCGGCGCACCGAGGTGAGCGTGGTGCTCGCCGACGACGCGCTCTTGCGGCGTCTCAACCGGCAATGGCGGCGGATCGACGCCGCGACCGACGTGCTCTCCTTCCCCGGCCTCGACGAGGACTTGCCGCCGAAGGCGCCTTTCCTCCTCGGCGACGTGGTCCTCGCCTTCGAGACCGCGAGCCGCGACGCCCAGGAGCAGGGAAAGCCGCTCGCGGACCATCTGCGCCACCTGGTCGTGCACGGCGTGCTGCATCTCCTGGGCTACGACCACGAGGAGCCCGGCGAGGCCGAGCGCATGGAGGCGCTCGAGACCGAGGTGCTGGCGCGGCTCGGCGTCGCCGATCCCTATGCCGAGCGGCAGGCGGCCGGCGATGACTGACGCCCCCAGCAGCCGCCATCCCGGCGAGCGCCCGAGCGAGACCGAGGGCCCGTTCCGCGGCCTGCGCAACTGGCTCAGGCAGCTCCGCGGCGAGCGCGGCGAGCAGGATCTCCGCGCCTCGCTCGAGGAGCTCATCGAGGAGCACGAGGAGGAGCCGGTCGACGCGCAGGAGCGGGCGATCCTCGAGAACATCCTGAAGCTCCACGAATTGACCGCGGCCGACGTGATGGTGCCGCGCGTCGACATCATCGCCCTCGAGGCCGAGACGCCCATCGACGCGGTCGCGAAATCCTTCGTCGAGCAGGGTCACTCGCGGATGCCCGTCTACCGCGAGACCCTCGACGACGTGATCGGCATGGTCCACATCAAGGACGTGCTGCCCTATGCGGTCGACGGGAAGCCCGTGACGCTCGCGAGGATCGTGCGCAAGGTGCTGTTCGTCGCGCCCTCGATGCCGATCCTCGACCTCCTGCTGCAGATGCGCCTGACGCGCATCCACCTCGCGCTCGTCGTCGACGAGTTCGGAGGCGTCGACGGGCTCGTCACCATCGAGGACGCGATCGAGGAGATCGTCGGCGAGATCGAGGACGAGCACGACCCCGCCGATCTCCCGCAGTGGATCGAGCGCCCCGACGGCAGCGTGATCGTGGAGGCGCGCATGCCCATGGCCGCGCTCGAGGAGCGCACGGGGCTGAGGCTGCTGCCGCCGGGCATGGAAGAGGGAGTGAACACGCTCGGCGGCCTCGTCACCGCGCTCGCGGGACGCGTGCCCGCGCGCGGCGAGGTGATCGGGCATCCGCTGGGCTTCGAGATCGAGGTGCTGGAGGCCGATCCCCGCCGGATCAAGCGCCTGCGCCTGCGCGGCCTCCCCGCGCCGCCGCCGGAGGCCGCAGAGCATGCCTGAAGCCGCGACCTCCCAGGGCTTTCGCGGAGCAGCACCGGTGGCGCCGGCGCAGATCGCGGCGCTCCGCCTCGCGGAGCTTCGGGGGATGCGGCGCCATGGCGCGGCCTTCCTCCTGGGCGCGCTCGCCATGGCGGCGCTGCCGCCAGTCGACGTGACGCCGGTGCTGGCGGTCTCCTTCACGGGGCTCGTCTGGCTCGCCGACGGGGTACAGCGGCCGCGCGAGGCCTTCGCGCTCGGCTGGAGCTTCGGGCTCGGCTTCTTCGTGGCGGGGCTCTACTGGATCGCGGCCGCGCTCTTCGTGGACATCGCGCAGTTCTGGTGGCTCGTCCCCTTCGCGGTGCTGGGTCTGCCGGCGGCGCTCGCCTTCTTCACGGCTTTCGCGCTCCTGGCGGCGCACCTCGTTTGCAGGTACTGGCGCTGGCGGGGTCCGGCGCGGGTGCTGGCGCTCGCGGTCTGCTGGTGCGCGGCGGAATGGCTGCGCGGGCACATTCTCACGGGCCTCCCCTGGAACCTCGCGGGCTATGCCTGGTCGGGCGCCTTTCCCGGCAGTCTCGCGATGCTGCAGACGGCCTCGCTCTTCGGCATCTACGGCTTGAGCCTCGTCACGGTTCTCGTGGCGATGCTGCCGGCGACCCTCGGCGATTTCGGCGGCTGGCGCTGGCCGCCGCTCCTGGCCGCACTCGCGCTGCTCGGCGCCTGCCTCGGCTTCGGCTGGTCGCGCCTCGAGGCGGGGCCGCCGCCCAGCGTGCCGGGCGTCTTGCTCCGCATCGTCCAGCCCTCGATCCCGCAAACCCTCAAGAACGACCGCGCGGAGCGCGAAGCCAATTTCCGCCGCCATCTCGCCTTGAGCGCGGCGCCCGGCGAGAGCAGTGAGCCGCTCACGGCGGTGATCTGGCCCGAGGCCGCGGCGCCGCCCTTGCTCGAGCGCTTCCCCGAGGAGCGGCTCCTCATCGCCTCGGTGCTGCCGCCGGGCGCGATCGCCCTCGTCGGCAGCGACCGCACGGATCCGCTCCCCGCGCGCCCCGAGCACTTCTGGAACAGCATGGTCGCGATCGACCGCGAGGGCCGCATCCTCGCGAGCTACGACAAGGCGCATCTCGTGCCCTTCGGCGAATACGTGCCGATGCGCTCGATCCTGCCCATCAACAAGATCACGCCGGGCACCGTCGATTTCTCCGCGGGCACGGGCCCGCGCACGCTCCACGTGCCGGGCCTGCCGGCATTCTCGCCGCTCATCTGCTACGAAGCGATTTTCCCGGGCGCCGCGATCGACCCCGCCGACCGGCCGCAATGGCTGCTCGCCCTCACCAACGACGGCTGGTACGGCGTGAGCTCCGGCCCCTTCCAGCATTTCAGCATCGCCCGCGCCCGCGCGGTCGAGGAGGGCCTGCCGCTGGTCCGCGCCGCCAACAACGGCGTCTCCGGCGTGGTCGATCCCTATGGCCGCGTGGTGCGGCGCTTGGGCCTCGACGCCGTCGGATATCTCGACGTGGCGCTGCCGCAGAGCCTGCCGCCGACCCTCTACGAGAGCGTCGGCGATTTACCTTTCCTAACGGCGCTGCCCCTCTTGCTAGGCTTGGCGTGGTGTGTCGCTCGTTTCCGGACGAAACGCCGCGAAGGCGCCTGAAAATCCGCGCCAACGCGGTTAATTCGGCCCCTAATCCGTTGACCGCGCGCGATCCCGTGAATTATCAATGGCCGACCTGATATTTCGGCGGTCCACGAAAATGAATCAAAAAGCAGGGGACGGACGCAAACGCCGTCAGAAATCGGAAAAGCCTAACCCGATCGACGTGCACGTCGGAGCCCGCGTACGGCTGCGCCGCACTCTCCTCGGCATGAGCCAGGAGAAGCTCGGCGAGGCGATCGGCCTCACCTTCCAGCAGGTGCAGAAATACGAGCGCGGCGCGAACCGCGTCGGCGCGAGCCGGCTCTACGATCTCTCGCGCGTCCTCGACGTGCCGGTGTCGTTCTTCTTCGACGACATCAGCCCCTCCGTCGCGAGCGCCGCCGAGGCGCGGCTCGACGGCATGACCGAGGAAGCGCCGAGCCCCGCGCACGAGGCCGACCCGATGATGCGGCGCGAGACGCTCGAGCTCATGCGCGCCTATTACCGCATCGCCGACACGCAGGTGCGCCGGCGTCTTTTCGACCTCACCAAGGCGATCGCCAACGCCTCGCGCAGCGAGCGCTGAGGGGCCGGGTCCCACCCTCGCGTGGGATGCCGCCCGCGCGCAAAAATCCTTGACGACGCTCCACGCCGGTTGCAACTAGTCGCTGCCGCCGCCTTGCCGCGGCGAGCGGAGCCGGGGATTAGCTGCACCATTTCTACTAGGCGGCCCGGGCAGGGCCCAAGAAAGGATCGACTGTGGCCACGCGCAATTACGTCTTCACCAGCGAGTCCGTGTCGGAGGGACATCCGGACAAGCTCTGCGACCGCATTTCCGACGCGGTGGTCGACACTTTCCTCGCGGCCGATCCGCACTCGCGCGTCGCCTGCGAGACCATGGCGACGACCAATCACGTCGTGCTCGCGGGCGAGGTGCGCGGCCCGGGCTCCATCACCAAGGACCTGCTGATCGAGGTCGCGCGCCACGCGATCAAGGACATCGGCTACGAGCAGGAGGGCTTCCACTGGAAGAAGGCGCAGGTGGATTGCCTCGTCCATTCGCAATCCTCCGACATTGCGCAGGGCGTCGATGCCGCCGGCAACAAGGACGAGGGCGCGGGCGACCAGGGCATCATGTTCGGCTATGCCTGCCGCGAGACGCCGGAGCTGATGCCGGCGCCGATCTACTACGCGCACGCAATCCTCCGCTCGCTCTCGAAGGCGCGGCACGAGGGCTCGGCGCCCAAGCTCGGCCCCGACGCCAAGAGCCAGGTCTCGCTCCAATACGTCGACGGCAAGCCCGTGCGCGCGACCTCGATCGTGGTCTCGACCCAGCATTCGCCCGACATCGACCAGGACGAGGTGCGCGAGATCGTGCGGCCGCACGTCGTGAACGTGCTGCCCGAGGGCTGGATGTGCGACGAGGAGCATTTCTACGTCAATCCCACGGGGCGCTTCGTGATCGGCGGGCCAGACGGCGACACCGGCCTCACGGGCCGCAAGATCATCGTCGACACCTACGGCGGCTCGGCTCCGCACGGCGGCGGCGCCTTCTCCGGCAAGGACCCGACCAAGGTCGACCGCTCCGCCGCCTATGCCGCGCGCTATCTCGCGAAGAACGTGGTGGCGGCGCAGCTCGCGGAGCGCTGCGTGATCCAGGTCTCTTATGCCATTGGCGTCGCGAAGCCGCTCTCGGTCTATGTCGACACCTACGGCACCGCGCGCTGCGATGAGGAGAAGCTCGCGGTGGCGCTGCAGCAGCTCATGGACCTCTCGCCCCGCGGCATCCGCACGCATCTCGGCCTCAACAAGCCGATCTACGCGCGGACTGCCGCCTACGGCCATTTCGGCCGGCATCCCGAGGCCGATGGCGGCTTCTCCTGGGAGCGCCTCGACCTCGTGGGCGAGCTGCGCTCGGCGCTCGCCTGACGACGGCGCCGCGCCAGCGTCTCCTCTACGGCCGCCGCCGCGGCCGCCGCCTCCGCCCGGGACAGCTCGGCCTCCAAGCGGAGCTCCTGCCGAAGCTCGGCTTCGAGGTGCCCGAGACCGGCACGCTCGATCCCGCAGCGCTCTTCGATACTTTTCCTCTCCCCGATGGGGAGAGGGAGAGAAAGAGGGAGTATTGGCTCGAGATCGGCTTCGGCGCGGGCGAGCATCTCGCTTGGCAGGCAGCGCAGCATCCGGAGGTGGGCTTCCTCGGCGCCGAGGTGTTCGAGAACGGCGTCGTGAAGCTGCTCGCGGATATCCGCCGGCGAAATCTCACGAACATCCGCATCCTCGTCGACGATGCGCGGCTCCTGCTCGCGGCGCTCCCGGACCGCTCGCTCGGCCGGGCCTTCATCCTCTTCCCCGACCCCTGGCCGAAGCAGCGCCACCACAAGCGCCGCATGGTCTCGCAGGCAACCCTCGACGCGCTGGCGCGAACGCTGCGGCCCGGCGCCGAGCTCAGGCTCGCGACCGACGACATCGGATACTTGCGCTGGATGCTGGAGCTCGCACCCGTGCATCCGGCCTTCGAATGGCTCGTCCGCGGCCCCGCCGACTGGCGCGAGCGGCCCGAGGACTGGCCCCAGACGCGCTACGAGCAGAAGGCGATCGCGGCGGGGCGGGTGCCGTATTTCCTGAGGCTGAGGCGGGGGCCGTAAAAGAGAAGAAATTCTTTCGCGCAGAGGGCGCATAGGTTGCGCAGGGGACGCAGAGGGTACGAGCAAACCACGATCCTCCGCCTCCCCCGCGCAGCCTCAGCGCCCTCCCGTGGTTCTTTTCTTTATCTTTTCCGAGCCTTCGAGCCCTTGCACCCAAGCGGAAAATCGCTATATTCCCGGCATAACAAACCCATAGGGTGCGATCTCCGATCGCATCTCTGAAATCAAGGGGTGGGCCCAAAGGCCCGCCCTTTTGTTTTGGAGATAAACCCTTGGGAATCAGGGACTTGGGACTAGGATCGAGAATTGGCTGAGACGGCACGGATCGAGGCGCTGATCGCGCCCTCGCTGGAGGCGATGGGATACAAGCTCGTGCGCGTCGCCTTTATGGGCGGCCGGAACGCGGTGCTGCAGGTGATGGCCGAGCGCGCGGACCTCAAGCCCATGAGCATGGACGACTGCTCCGAGATCACCCACGCGGTCTCGGCCCTCCTCGACGTCGCCGATCCGATCGCGAACAGCTACGTCCTCGAGGTCACCTCGCCCGGCATCGACCGGCCGCTGCTGCGCGCGGAGGACTACGAGCGCTTCCGCGGCTTCGAGGCGAAGGTCGAGCTGCTGCGGCCTGTCGAGGGGCGCCGCCGCTTTCGCGGGCGCATCCTGGGCGTCGCGGAGAATCGCGTGCGCCTCTCCATCGGCGCCGAGGAGGTCGAGCTGCCGCTCGGCGACGTCCAGCGCGCGAAGCTCGTGCTCACGGACGAATTGATCGCGGCCACCGAGGCCCGGAACTGAACCTTCCCCCGCAACTCCAACCAGCAACCGAGACCGCCATGCAATCCCCCGCCACCTACGCCCGACCCGAGCTCCTGCAAGTCGCCGACACCGTCGCGCGCGACAAGGGCATCGACCGCGACGAAGTGCTCGTCGCCATGGAGCAGGCGATCCAGAAGGCGGGCCGCTCCAAATACGGCCAGGAATACGACATCCGCGCGGAGATCGACCGCAAGAACGGCGAGATCCGCCTGCTGCGCTTCCGCGAGGTGAAGGACCCCGTGGAGAACGAGGCGACGCAGATCCCGCTGGCGGAGGCGCGCCGCTTCAATCCGGAGGCGGAGATCGGCGACTTCATCACCGACCCGCTGCCGCCCATCGATTTCGGCCGCATCGCCGCGCAGACCGCAAAGCAGGTGATCGTCCAGAAGGTCCGCGACGCCGAGCGCCAGCGCCAGTTCAACGAGTACAAGGACCGCATCGGCGAGATCGTGAACGGCCTCGTGAAGCGCGTCGAGTTCGGGAACGTCATCGTCGACTTGGGCCGCGCCGAGGCGATCCTCCGCCGCGACGAGCTCCTGCCGCGCGAGACCTTCCGCCAGGGCGAGCGCGTGCGCGCCTACATCTACGACGTGCGCCAGGAGGTGCGCGGACCGCAGATCTTCCTCTCGCGCACGCATCCGCAATACATGGCGAAGCTCTTCGCCCAGGAAGTGCCGGAGATCTACGACGGCATCATCGAGATCCGCGCGGTCGCGCGCGATCCCGGGAGCCGCGCCAAGATCGCCGTCATCTCCAACGACAGCGGCATCGACCCCGTCGGCGCCTGCGTCGGCATGCGCGGGAGCCGCGTCCAGGCGGTGGTGGCGGAGCTCCAGGGCGAGAAGATCGACATCATCCCGTGGTCGCAGGACCCCGCTACTTTCGTCGTCAACGCATTGGCGCCCGCGGAGGTCGCGAAGGTCGTGATGGACGAGGAGCAGCGCCGCATCGAGGTGGTGGTCCCCGACGATCAGCTCAGCCTCGCGATCGGCCGGCGCGGCCAGAACGTGCGTCTCGCCTCGCAGCTCACGGGCTGGGACATCGACATCCTGACGGAGGCCGAGGAATCCGAGCGCCGGCAGGAGGAGTTCCGCACGCGGAGCCAGATGTTCATCGACGCGCTCGACGTCGACGACGTGATCGCGCATCTCCTCGTGACGGAGGGCTTCGCCTCGGTCGAGGAAGTGGCTTTCGTCGCCGCCGACGAGCTCTCGCGCATCGAGGGCTTCGACGAGAACGTCGCGAAGGAGCTGCAGGAGCGCGCCCGCGTCTATCTCGAGGAGCAGGCGGCGCGCGCCGAGGCGAAGCGCCGGGAGCTCGGCGTCAGCGACGAGATCGCCGCGATCGAGGGCCTCACCCCCGCGCGGCTGGTGGCGCTCGGCGAGAAGGGCGTCAAGACGCTCGACGACCTCGGCGACCTCGCGGGGGACGAGCTCATGGAGATGATGCCCGCCGCCCTCAAGCTCGAGGCCGAGGATGCGAACCGCATCATCATGGCCGCCCGCGCGCATTGGTTCGGCGAGGAGGCTGCTCCCGCGACCGAGGAGGCGAAGGAAGCGTGATCGCGACCGCGGCGCTCGCGTCAGAGGCGAAGGAGGAGCATGGGCCGCACCGGCGGTGCCTGGTCACCGGGGAATCGCGTCCCAAGGCCGAGCTCCTGCGCTTCGTCGTCGGGCCCGACCGGCGGATCGTCCCGGACGTCGCCGAGCGCCTGCCCGGTCGGGGTTTGTGGACGCTGGCGCGGAGGGATATAGTGGCGGCCGCCGTGAAGAAGCGGCTGTTCCAGCGCGCGGCGCGGGCGCAAGTGATGGTCGAGGACGACCTCCCCGAGCGCGTCGAGGCGTTGCTGGCGCGGCGGGCGATCGACTTGATCGGCCTGGCGCGGCGCGCGGGGCTCGCGGTCGCGGGCTTCGCCAAGGTCGAGGCGGCGCTGCGCGGGAAAAACGCGGCGGTGCTGCTCGCGGCGAGCGACGGCAGCGCCGATGGGCGCCAAAAGCTCGAGGCGCTGGCGCCGGGGCTGCCGCGGGTCGAGGTGCTGAGTGCGGCGGAGCTGGGTGCGGGTTTCGGGCGGGAGAGCGCGGTGCATGCGGCGCTGAAGGGCGGACCGCTCGCCGAGGCGCTTCTGGCGGAGGGGCGGAGGCTCGCGGGGTTCCGCGGGGCCGGGATCAATCGAGTTGCGAACAAGGACGTGCGATCGGACTGAGATGACGGACAACACCGAGCAAGAAAACAAGCGCTTGAGCCTCGGCCGCACCGGCGGCGGCGGCAAGCTGGAGCTGCGCAAACCCGCCGAGACGGGCCAGGTGCGCCAGAGCTTCCCGCACGGCCGCTCGAAGACGGTGGAGGTCGTGCGCAAGCGCCGCGTCGTGGGCCCCGGTGCGCCGGAGCGCCCGGAGCCCGGCAAGCCGGGCGCGGGCCCCGCTGCGGCGGCGCCTCAGGCGGCGCCGCAGGGCGGCGTTGCCGCCAAGCGGCCGCCGGTGGTGATGCCGCGCGGCCTGACGCCGAGCGAGCAGGCGGCGCGCCTCAGCGCGCTCAAGGGCGCCATCCTCGCGGACGAGGAGGCAAAGCGGCAGGCGCTGCTCGACGCCGACCGCCAGCGCGAGGAAGAAGCGCGCCACGCCGAGGAGGAGAAGCGCCGTCGCGATGAGGAGGCCAAGCGACGGACCGAGGAAGAGGAAGCCAAGCGCAAGGCCGAGGAGGAGGCGCGCCAGCGCGCCGATACCGAGGCGAAGCGCAAGGCCGAGGAGGACAAGCGGCGCGAGATGGCCGAGCGCGCGGGCAAGGCGGCGGCGGCCAAGGTCGCGGCCCTCACCGCAGCCGGCAAGGTCAAGGTCGAGGAGGAGGTCGAGGAGGAGGCGCCGACGAAGCGCGGCAAGGCCGAGCCGCGCAAGACGCCCTTGGCGCCGCGCCGCGACGAGCCGCGCCGGCGTACCGCGAAGCTCACCGTCACCCGCGTCCTCAACGAGAGCGACGAGGAGCGCGTGCGCAGCCGCGCGCAGCAGATCCGTCGTCTCGAGCGCGAGAAGCAACGCCACCTCCAGGCGGTGCAGGAGCAGGTGAAAATCGTCCGTGACGTCGTCATCCCCGAGACGATCACGGTCCAGGAGCTCGCGAGCCGCATGGCCGAGCGCGGCGCCGACGTGATCAAGGCGCTGATGCGCATGGGCGTGATGGCGACCATCAACCAGGTGATCGACGCCGACACCGCCGAGCTCGTCGTCACGGAGTTCGGCCACAACCTGAAGCGCGTCGCCGAATCCGACATCGAGATCGGCCTCAAGGGCGAGGCGGATGCGCCGGAGACGCTGCACTCGCGGCCGCCGGTGGTCACGATCATGGGCCACGTCGACCACGGCAAGACCTCGCTCCTCGACGCGCTCCGCCACACGGACGTCGCCGCGGGCGAGGCCGGCGGCATCACCCAGCACATCGGGGCCTATCAGGTGACGCTGCCCGACGGGCACAAAGTCACCTTCATCGACACGCCGGGCCACCAGGCCTTCACGCAGATGCGCGCGCGCGGCGCCACCGTCACGGACATCGTGGTGCTGGTGGTCGCGGCCGACGACGGCATCAAGGAGCAGACGGTGGAGGCGATCCGGCACGCCAAGGCCGCGAAGGTGCCGATCATCGTCGCCATCAACAAGATGGACAAGCCCGACGCCAATCCCGACAGGGTCCGCCAGGAGCTGCTGCAGCACGAGATCATCGTGGAGAAGCTCTCGGGCGACGTGCTCGACGTCGAGGTCTCCGCCACCAAGAAGACCGGGCTCGAGAAGCTCCTCGAGGCGATCCTGCTGCAAGCGGAAATCCTCGACCTCAAGGCCAATCCGGACCGCCCCGCCGACGGCGCCGTCATCGAGGCGAAGCTCGAGCGCGGCCGCGGCGCGGTCGCGACCGTGCTCATCAAGCGCGGCACGCTCCACGTCGGCGACATCTTCGTCACCGGCAGCGAGTGGGGCCGCGTGCGCGCCCTCCTCGACGACCGCGGCCAGCCGCTCGAGGCGGCGGGACCGGCGACCCCGGTCGAGGTGCTGGGCTTGAACGGCGTGCCGCTCGCGGGCGACGACTTCGCGGTGGCGACGGACGAGAGCCAGGCGCGCGACATCGCGGCCTTCCGCCAGCGCCGCCGGCGCGAGCAGGAGGCGGCGAAGGGCGCGCGCGGCACGCTCGAGCAGATGTTCTCGCAGATCGCCGCGGGTGCGGCGAAGGAGCTCGCAGTCGTCGTCAAATCCGACGTCCAGGGCTCGCTCGAGGCGATCGTGGGCTCGCTCGAGAAGCTCTCGGGCGAGGAGGTGAAGCTCCGCGTGCTGCATTCGGCCGTGGGCGGCATCAACGAGAGCGACGTGATCCTCGCCAAGGCGTCGAATGCCGTCATCATCGGCTTCAACGTCCGCGCCAATCCGCAGGCGCGCGATATGGCGCGGCGCGACGGCGTCGAGATCCGCTATTACTCGATCATCTACGACGTGATCGACGACATGCGAAAGGCGCTCGGCGGCCTGCTCGCGCCGACGCTCCGCGAGCGTTTCCTCGGCAATGCCACCATCCGCGAGGTCTTCAACATCACCAAGGTCGGCAAGGTCGCGGGCTGCATGGTGACGGAAGGCATGGTGAAGCGCGGCGCCAAAGTGCGGCTCCTGCGCGACAATGTCGTGATCCACGAGGGCAGCCTCAAGACGCTCAAGCGCTTCAAGGACGAGGTGCGCGAGGTCAAGGAGGGCTACGAGTGCGGCATGGCCTTCGAGAACTACGACAACATCCAAGTCGGCGACGTGATCGAGTGCTTCGAGATGGAGGAAGTCGCGCGCGCCACGGCCTGAGGCGGCGGCTGGACTGAGAGCGTGCGTCCTTCGAGACGCGCCCTTCGGGCGTTCCTCAGGATGAGGACTTTTCTCGATGCCATCACCCATCCACCTCGTCCTGAGGAGCGCGCTTGAGCGCGCGTCTCGACGGGCGCACGATGAGCCTGCAGCGGTCTGCGGACGCATAGCATGAAACGACACGATCACCCCCGCGGCGAGCCTTCGGCGCGACAGTTGCGGGTGGGCGAGGAAGTGCGGCATGGGCTCGCGCGCATCCTCGCGCGCGGCGAGCTCCGCGATCCCGCACTGGCGGAGGCGACGATCACCGTGACCGAGGCGCGCATGAGCCCCGACCTCAAGCACGCGACCGTCTTCGTAATGCCGCTCGCCGGTGCCCATGCGCCGGAAGTGCTGGCGGGCCTCAAGAGGAGCGCCCCGTTCCTGCGGGGACAGCTCGCGCGCGAGGTGGAGCTTCGCTTCTCGCCCACTCTCGCCTTCCTGCTCGACACCTCCTTCGAGCACGCGAACCGCATCAGCGAGCTCCTGCACCGTCCGGAGGTGAAGCGCGAC
>DATKNV010000130.1:0-38072 GCA_035541215.1 Allostellaceae bacterium
TACGCGCTCGAGCCCGGCATCAAGGTGATCGCGCCCTGGCGCGAGTGGAACCTCACCTCGCGCACGCGGCTCATCGAGTATGCCGAGCAGCACCAGATCCCGATCCCCCGCGACAAGCGCGGCGAGGCGCCCTTCTCGGTCGACTCGAACCTCCTGCACATCTCCGCCGAGGGCAAGGTGCTCGAGGACCCCTGGAGCGAGCCCGAGGAGTTCGTCTATAGCCGGACGGTGGCGCCGGAGAAGGCGCCGGATCGGCCGCAATACCTCGAGATCGAGTTCCTGCGCGGCGACCCCGTTGGGGTCGACGGCGAGCGGCTCTCGCCGGCGGCGCTGCTCACGCGCCTCAACGAGATCGGCGGCAAGCACGGCATCGGCAGGCTCGACCTCGTCGAGAACCGCTTCGTCGGCATGAAGTCGCGCGGCGTCTACGAGACGCCCGGCGGCACGCTCCTCCAGGAGGCGCACCGCGGGATCGAGAGCATCACCCTCGACCGCGGTGCCGCCCACCTCAAGGACGAGCTGATGCCGCGCTACGCCGAGCTCATCTACAACGGCTTCTGGTTCTCCCCGGAGCGGCAGATGCTGCAAGCGCTCATCGACGAGAGCCAAAAGGACGTCGAGGGCACCGTGCGGCTCAAGCTCTACAAGGGCCACGCGCGCGTCGTCGGCCGCAAGTCGCCGAAGAGCCTCTACAGCCTCGCGCACGTCACCTTCGAGGAGGACCAGGTCTACGACCAGCGCGACGCCGAAGGCTTCATCAAGCTGAACGCCCTCCGTCTGCGCCTGGCGAAGGCCTTGCGGAAATAAGAGCCATCTTCCTTGGCGTCCACTGCGCAACCTCGGCGTCCTCCGCGCGAAAAACGCTTTCGCGCAGAGGTCGCAGTGGATGCGCAGTGGACGCTGTGGAAGGGGGGCGGCTTGGCCGCAAGCGACGACGCTAGAGCGACGGTTCTGGTAATCCCCGCCGCCGGCACGCCGCCACCAGCGTGTTACGCAGGAGGCAGGCGATGGTCATGGGGCCGACGCCGCCGGGCACGGGGGTGATGGCGGCGGCGACGCCCTGCGCCTCCGCAAACGCGACGTCGCCGACGAGGCGCGGCTTGCCGCCGGGGACTTCGACCCTGTTGATGCCGACGTCGATGACGGTGGCGCCGGGCTTGATACAGTTCCCCCGCACCGTCTCCGCCCGGCCGATCGCGGCGACGAGAATGTCGGCGCGGCGGCAGAGCGCGGGCAGGTCGCGCGTCTTCGAATGCGCGACGGTCACGGTGCAATCGGCGCCCAGGAGAAGCGCCGCCATGGGCTTTCCAACGATGGTCGAGCGGCCCAGCACCACCGCCTCGAGCCCGGCGAGGCTCGGCAGCGCGCTGCGCAGCAGCATCAGGCAGCCCAAGGGCGTGCAGGGGACGTGCCCGCCTTCCCCGCTCCAGAGGAGGCCGACGTTGCGGGCGTGAAAGCCGTCCACGTCCTTCTGCGGATCGAGCGCATCGATGACGCGGCGCGCGTCGAGCCTGCCCGGGAGCGGCAGCTGCACGAGCACGCCGTCGATCGCGGGATCCTCGTTGAGGCGCCGCACCAGCGCCACGAGATCCGCCTGCGCGACATCGGCGCCGAGGCGGTGCTCGAAGCTCCGGAAACCCGCCTCCTGTGCGGCCTTTTGCTTCGAGCGGACATAGACCTCGCTCGCGGGGTTCTCGCCCACGAGCACGGTCGCGAGGCCGGGAACGAGGCCGTGGCTCGTCTTGAGCGCGGCCGCCGATGCCGCGACCACCGCGCGCAACTTCTGTGCGATGGCTTTTCCGTCTATGACGCGGGTTTCGACCATTTCCGCAATCCCTCCGCAACGATGGGCGCGAGCTTTGCGGGCGCGCCCGCGATCGCCACGACCTTGCGCCGGTCGGCGGCGCCCAGCACCACCTCGAGGTCCCGCGGCGGCAGGCGGAAGAGCCGCGCGAGGAGCCGCAGCAGCGCCGCATTCGCTTTGCCATCCGCGGGCGGCGCGGTCACCGCGATCTTGAGCGCCTGCGTGCCGTCCGCTTCCGCCACAAGACCGACCACCCGCTCCGCGCTCGCCTTGGGCTGCAACCGCACGCTCAGGCGAATACCGCCGGCAAGCCGGCTGCAGCAGGCGGGAAGCGGCGGCTCAGCCAAGATATTCGTAGATCAGCCGGTCGATGAAGATCAGCAGCAGGATCGCGATCACCGGCGAGATGTCGATGCCGCCGAGCTGCGGGAGGATGCGGCGGATCGGCCGCAGCACCGGCTCGGTCAGGTGCCAGAAGAGGTCCGCGATCGAGCGCACCGTGTGGTTGTAGGTGTTGAGGACGCGGAAGGCGAAGAGCCAGCTCAGCACGGCGGAGATGATCAGGACCCAATAGTAGAGCCAGATCACCTCGTGCAGCATGAAGATGGCGGAATTCATCGCGGGGGTGCGCTCGCTGCGGCGGGAGAGATGCGGCCAACCTAGCGGCGAGGGGGGCCTGGGCGCAAGACCGCCGGGAATTCTGCGGCCTTAACCTTGACAGGCCCCTGCCCCATCCCCATAGTCGCGCCCGCATTTCGAGGCCGGCGCGGGACCGTCCAAGGGGCCGTAGCTCAGCTGGGAGAGCGTCGCGTTCGCAATGCGAAGGTCAGGGGTTCGATCCCCCTCGGCTCCACCAATCCCCGGGTCCCGCGCGAGAAATCCCATGTCCGACGAGCAAAGCTTCTTTACCGACGGCGCAGCCTATGAGCGGCTGATGGGCCGCTGGACCGTGCGTGTGGGCGAAGTCTTTCTGAATTGGCTCGCACTTCCGAGGGGATTGCGCTGGCTCGACGTCGGGTGCGGCAATGGCGCCTTCACGGAACTGCTGATCGCGCGCACGGCGCCCGCGGCGGTGGAGGGGCTCGACCCTTCGGCATCGCAGATCGCCTACGCGAAGACCCGGCCGGGCACGCGCCTCGCCCATTTCCGCGAGGGCGACGCGCAGGCGCTCCCCTTCGGGAACGCGAGCTTCGATGCCGCGGTCATGGCGCTCGTCATCATCTTCGTCCCCGATCCCGTCAAGGCGCTCGCGGAGATGGCGCGCGTCGTGCGCCCCGGCGGCGCGATAGGCGCCTATATGTGGGACATGACCGGCGGAACGCCGATGGAGCCCGTCAGAGCGGGGCTCCATGCGCTGGGCATCGACGTGCCGCTGCCGCCGGGCGCGCAAGCCGCAGAGCTCGATGCGATGCGCAGCCTCTGGAAGGGCGCGGGGCTCACCGGCATCGAGACGCGCACGATCGAGATCGAGGTCGCCTATCGCGATTTCGAGGATTTCTGGCTATCGAACACCGCGCTCCCGAACCCCGCGACGAAGCGCATCCAGGCAATGCCGCCCGCCGAGGTGGAGCAGCTCAGGGCCCTGCTGCGGACGCGCGTTCCCATGGACGCCCAAGGCCGGGTCGCCTATTCCGCACGCGCCAATGCGGTGAAGGGCAGAGTGCCGAAGTAGCGGTGTCGCTCGCCGATCGCACTCGACCTCTTCTTCGATGCCTACTCGCGCCGTCCGCGCTCGCACGCAGGTTTTATGCGCGTGGGTCGATCGGAAATATTGCGGTTACGTTACAGGAAACGAAGCATTTTTCTCGGCGCGCTTGAGGCAAATCAATCCGACCTCAATAGAGGACGACTAACCTCCGCGCATTCCATGGCGGCGGGGCTCACAATGACCACCAAGAGCCGGATTCTCGGTCTCCTCGGCGAGACCGCGCTTGCAATGCCCTCGGTGCTGAGCGCATCGGTCGTCGCGAATGAGCGCGCGAAATACGTGCTCTCGCTGCTGCAGATGGCGGCCGCGCATGCCGATCATCCCGAGACCGCCTCGCCCTCGCTGAGCGCCGATCGCGAAGCCTGCGGCATTACCGACCGCGTGCTCGACCGCGTCGTCGCGGAGACGCAGAGCGACGGCAGGGGCAATTACGCGATACCGGAGGCGCGGCGGCTCCGCGACATCTTGACGGGTGCGCTCCAGGGCATGCTCGCCCCGCTCGCGCTCGCAGCCTCGACTTCCGGCCGCGACGCCGATCTCCATGCCGCCTATGAGGAGCGTCTCGACCGCCTGCTTCGAATGGCGGCTCCCCTCGGCGAGGAGTACGTGAGCGCCGACACGATCGCGGCACTCACCTCCGGCCGGCCGCGCTCCGGAGACGGCATGCATCTTCTCGTCATGGATCTGCACAAGGAGCTCAACCGTCTGCTCGCGGGGATCGCGGAGGAGAGCATCGAGGGCGCGCGGGTCTACGGCATCGCCGCGGAGGATCGGCCGCTCGTCGCGGCGTTCATGAAGGGGCTCGCGCGCACCGCGCCGCTGAAATTCGAGCATCCGGGGCTCGGCACCTCGGCGGTTCGCGCGGGCGAGCGTCTCGTCATCCAGAACGACATCGGCGAGACCCAGGCCCACGTCATAGTGATCGGGGTCGCGGGCCGCACGGTGACGCTCACCTACAGCGACGTGCACGTGGCCCGCCTGCGCTTCCTGCAGAGCATGCTCGCGGGCGACCGGGTCTCCTGGGAGGAGATGGGCGCGCGCCCCGCCTCCGGCCTCGGCAAGGAGGACATTTTCTACACCGCCACCGGCCGCTTCGCGGCGGAGGACGGGGACGCGCTCCTTCGGTTCCTCGAGCGGGTGGGATCGCGGCTCGTTTTCCTCATCGATTGGAATCGCGCGCGCAAGCGGCTCAACCTCCTCGTCCCCAACACGCTCGCGGTGGAGATCCTGGAATGGGCGGCCGAGCGCGATCTCGGCCACCGCGCCTTCCTGAAGCTCGGCGGCGAGCGGCTCGTCTACGACGCGCTCGAGCGCGCGGTGCGCACGCCGCTGCGCTACGGCGAGCCGCTGCACGAGATGATCGGCGCGGACGCCGCGCGCGAATTCCTGCGCTTCGTGCTCGAGGCGACCTCCACCGGCCTCAGGAGCGGCCGGACGGAGATGCTGATCCACGACCGCATCCGCGTCGAGCTCTTCAATCATTTCCGCTCGGCGGAGCAGCGCCTTCTCGCCGACGCCGCGCGCCACGCGGCGCTCGTCCTGCAGCTCGCCCGTGGCGTCGAGGGGGCGCTCAGGGGCGGCGCCGCGCCGGAGCGCGCGAAGGCGCTGGAAAGTCGCGCCGACGACATCGTCAAGGCCACGCGCTCAACCGTTCGCCGCATCGCGGGAACGGCGATCTTCAGCCGGACGCTGGAGGTCGCGGACGATGCCGCCGATGCGCTCGAGGAGGCCTCATTCCTCGCAGGTCTGCTGGGGGCGGCGGGAGGTGCCGAGGCGCTGCCGGCGCCGCTGCTCGAGCTCGCGGACCTCGTGAGCGCCGGGAGCGATGCCTATCGCCGCTTCCTCGAGATCGCGCCGGAGATGCATCGCGGCGCCTCGCGAGAGGCGATCGACAAATTCCTCGCGGCAATCGAGGAGCTGGTCGCGATCGAGCATCGGACCGACAGCAAGGAGCGTGAGGTGACGGCCACGCTGCTCGGCTCGGCGGCGGAGCTGCGGCGCTTCTATCTCCTGACGGGTATCGCGCGCCAGCTCGAGGGCACGGTCGACGCTCTCCTCCACGCAAGCCTGATGCTGCGCGACCACGTGCTCGGCGACATCATGTACGGATGAGACTCAGACGGCCTCCGTCTTCGCGCGGCGCGGTGCCGATCCCCGGCCGGCCTTCTTCTGCGAGGCCGCGCGCAGCGGTTCGCTCGCCCGACGCAGCTCGTGCAGCACGACACGCGCCCCTTCCGGCGACGCCGCGAGTTCCGCCGGCATCATTCCATCGAGAACCTTGCTCGGACGCACCATCCACTCGGCGGCCCCGTCGCCGAGCAGCCTGCGCGCCTCCGCCTCCACGCTCATGAGAGCGTCCTTGCGGTCAGTCATTTTTTGGAAACTCCATCCTCAACCAGCCTCTCGGAGTTGCGGATTTATTACACGGATGGCACGAATCCCGCCAGCGTCGAAATTTGGCGCGGCTCGCCCCGAAACCGAGCGAGGCAGTTGCGGCAGGCCCCGCAGCGAGAGCTCGCGCGGAGGAATGCTTGTCAGCCAGCCCGGTTCGGGCTGAGCTTTGGGGCTCGAAATCCACGAGAGTCGCATGCGTTGGATTCCCTGGGCGATGGTGGCGATGCTAGCGATCTCCTCGGCGGCGGACGCTGCCGCCGAGGAGAAGGTCTCGCGCGAGTTCCGGGAATGCCCGTTCTGTCCGGAGATGGTGGGGATCCCTGCGGGGAGGTTCCTCATGGGGAGCCCCGCCGGGGAGCCCGGCCGCTTCGACGCCGAGGGACCGCAGCATTGGGTGACCGTCCGCGCCTTCGCGCTCGGCAAATACGACGTGACCAGCGAGGAGTTCCTGATCTTCCTGCGCGAGACCGGCTATCAGCCCGCGCCCTGCAACCCCATCCTGGGCCTCGTTTGGCAATCGCCGGGGCGCGGCCTCGCTTATCCTCCGGCCACGATCGAGCCGCCACGCGTCCCCGCCGTCTGCCTCAACGCGCGCGACGCCGTAGCCTATGTCGCCTGGCTCAACGACAAGGTCCGCGCGCACGAGCCCGCGGCCCGGGCCGGTCCCGGCCCCTATCGCCTGCCGACCGAGGCCGAGTGGGAATTCGCGGCGCGCGCGGGCACGACGACCGCGCGCTGGTGGGGCGAGACCATCGGCTCGGGCAAGGCCAATTGCAACGGCTGCGGCAGCGCCTGGGACAACCGGAGCATCGCGCCGGTCGGGAGCTTCGGGCCCAATCCCTTCGGCCTTTACGATGTGCTCGGCAACGTCTGGCAATGGACCGCCGATTGCTGGAACGAGAGCTACGCCGGCGCGCCCAGCGATGGGAGCGCCGCGCTCCGCGGGGATTGCCGCAAGCGCGTGCTTCGAGGCGGCTCCTGGAGCAACCTCCCGAGCTTCATCCGCTCGGCGACGCGGATCGGCGTCGATGCCGGCGGCAAGGATTTCGACTATTCCGCCTATGCGGGATTTCGCGTGGCGCGCGATCTGCCGTGAGCGCGCGGCGCCCTCAGCGCCGCACCTCCCGCGGATTCATGGTGAGAAGGATATCGGCGACCGCCTCGTAGCTTCCCGCCGGAAGCTTCAGCGGCGAGGAGAGGAGCGCGGCATTGCGCGCGCTCTGCGCGAGCTCGCGATAGGCGGGATCGGCGGCGCGCGCGCGATCCTCGACGATCTCGGCCTTGCTGACGCTGCCGTCGCGGTTGATGACGAGATGGAGCGTCACGGCGAGGTCGCCCGAGCCGAGACTCTGCAAATCGAAATTCCAGCGCTGCTCGATCTGCGCGCGGATGAAATCCTTGACGGAATAGGTCGCGCGGTTCGCGGCCGAGGCGGTCTCGCTGCTCGCATCGACGTTCGACGCGCCGCTGCCGGCCTGCCGGCCCGGATTGGGCGGCGCCTGCGGCGGCGGCTGATGGAGCCGCGCGAGCGAGCGGAGCTGGGCCTCGAGCGCGTTCTGCGGCGCGGGCGGCGCCGTCCGCGGCCGCGGCGCCACTTGCTGCGGCGGCTTCGGAGCGGGCTTCGTTCCCGCGGCTTCCGCGGGTGCGGGCGGCGGCACCTGCGCTTCCGGCACCGGCTGCGGCGTCTCCTCGGGCGCTGCTTCCGCGGCCTTCGCCTGCGGCAACGGCGCCTTCTCCTCCTCCGGCGGCGCCGCGGTCTCGCCCGCGAACTCCACGAGATTGACCGGCACCACCTCCTCGACCTCCGCGGGCGCGCGCAGCAGGCTCGGCAGACCGAAAATCAGCAGCACCGCCGCCACGACGTGAAGCATGAGCGAGCACAAGGCGCCGATGCCGATCCGGCTCGGTCGCGGCGAATTCGCCGCTTTTTCTGCGATTGCGCCGTTGGCCGCGGCAGAGAGGATAGTCATGGCCCTCGATTGCATGCCTAAGGCACTAAATCAATTCTGCGCCGCTGGAGCCCCGCAGGCAAATCGAGGGAACAAACCCGGCGCGAGCTCTCGCGGCAGGCAACGAGAAGGCGACACAGCGCCGGCCCGCCCATACCATCGTAACGGAAGATGGGGAATACTGGGCCGGCCCCGCCGTTCTCGAACCGAAACATCGCAGGAGAAACGCATGCGTATTCTTTCCGCATCTCTGCTGGCGACCGCGCTCTTGCTGGCGCCCGCCGCGAGCTCCGCGGCCCCCGCGCCGCATCCCCTTCCGGCCGACGCCGCTCGCCTCGCGCAGCCCGTGGGCTGGTGGGAGCAGCAGCCGCATCCGAACGAGGCGCGCGAGCGCTACGATCGCCTGCCCCCGAACATGCGCGACTATTACAACATGCTCGAATACCGGATCGGCCTGCTCGACAACTGGCGCGGTGGGGATCTGAGCCGGCGGAACCCGACCCAATACCGGCTGATGACCGACCTCATCGATCAGATGCGGCGCGAGCAGTACGCAATCCTGCAGTATCGCTATCACCGCTGAGACGGGCGCATCCGGAGGATTGACGCGGCGGGAAGGCCGGGCTCAGATGAGGACGCCCGGCCCCTCGCGCGCTTCCGGGCGCGGCGGCCGGGGCGGAGGAGGCGATCCATGAAGCTCTCGATCAAAGCCGCGCTTGCGAGCGCGGTCCTCGCCTTTTTCCTGCTGCCGGGCTCGGCGCAGGCCTATTGGTACGGCCCCGGATATTACGGGCCCCGGGTCGGCTTCTTCATCGGGATCCCGCCTTTCTTCCCCTTCTTTTATCCACCGCCGGTCTATTACCCGCCGGCTCCTCCCATGGGCTACTACCCCTATCCGCCGGCCTATCGGCCCGCGGTGGCGCCCGCGGGACCCTCTCGCAGCTTCCGCGTCTACTTCGATTTCAACCGCGCGAGCCTGACGCCGGAAGGAGAGCGCGTCGTGCGCGAGGCGGCGGCGGCCTTCCGACAGACCGGCTCCGCACGGATCGACGTGACCGGCTACACCGACACGTCGGGATCGGCGCAATACAATCTCGCCCTCTCCAAGCGCCGCGCCGAGGTCGTGAAGGCGGCGCTCATCAGGGCGGGCGTGCCGGCAGCGGCAATGGCGGTGAGCTGGCGCGGAGAGTCGAACCCGCGCGTTCCCACGCCGGACGGCGTGCGCGAGCCGCAGAACCGCCGCGTGGAGATCGTGATCTCGCGGGCCCCGCGCCGCTCGTGAGGGCGCGAGGCGCGGGTCAGCGCCGCAATCCCGCGACGGCCTCGATCTCGACCTTCATGCCGGGGACGGCGAGCGACGCCACGCCGATGAGCGTGCTCGCGGGCCGCGTCTTGCCGAAGAATTCCTGGCGCACCGGATTGATCTTGGCGCGGTCGGCGATGTCCGTGAGATAGACCGTGACCTTGAGCACGTCCTCGAAGCCCGCGCCCGCCGCCGCGAGGATCTTCCCCATGTTCTGGAGCACCTGCCGCGTCTGAGCGGCGACATCCTCCCCGCCGACGAGCTTGCCCGCGGCATCGAGCGGCGCCACGCCGGAGACGAACAGCAGGTCTCCGTGACGGACGGCGTCGGTGTAGTGGCTGATCGGCTCGTTCAATCCCTCGACGCGATATTCCCGGCGCATGCGAGCCCCTCCCGTCTTCCGGGAAGAGATTGCGCCAGAGAGCGCCGTGCCCGCAATGGCGGCCTCGGCCCGATTTCTTCACCCTTCGGAACTAATGAAAATTCATCCGGATTTCGAATGCAAATTCACCTATGGGAAAAAGCTCTGTGCTGCAATGACTTCGGCTGTGTTCATGAACCTTGGATTAACGCTTAAACCTTTATGAAGGGTCCATGAATTGTTAAACAACAAAGGCCAACCTTTCCTGCGCGGAAACGAACGTGTCGCAACTTTCGAGGGCGCGATGGAAAGCACGTACATTGCGGTGATGGCCGCAGTCGAACGCCTGCACCATCTTTTCATGCAGGTCGTGAAGGTCGAGCTCGAGCGGGCGGGCATCGCGCGGATGCAGAGCTCACACGCGCTCATCGTCTTCAACCTGGGCGACCACGAGATGACCGTGGGCGACCTTTTGCAGCGCGGCTGCTATCTCGGGTCGAACGTCTGCTACGGCGTCAAGAAGCTGGTCGAGGCCGGCTATCTCCTGCATCAGCCCTCGCCCTATGACGGGCGGCAGATGCTCGTGCGCCTGACGCCCAAGGGCCGCGAGCTGCGCCAGCGCATCGTCGCGATCTACGAGCGCCAAATCGCCGCGCTCGAGCGCCGTACGCTCGGTGCCAGCGAGCTCGCAAAGCTGGCGGCGATCCTGCGCATCATGGATGGTGCCGCCGAGCGGGCCGCGGAGGAGAACGCGCGGCTGCCGACCGCCGCGTGAGCAGGGGGAGGCACCGGGCCATGTCGCGCGCGCTCGGCGATCTGCTTGAGGGGCCGTGGACGTCGAGCCCCGCCGTCTCCGCCGAGCGCGCCCGCGCGACCCTTCTGCTGATCGACGACGACAGGCCCTTCCTGACATCGCTCGCGCGGCTCGTCCGCGCCATGGGCTGGCGTACCGTCGAGGCAGAGGACGGACTCTCCGGCCTCGCGCTCTATCGCCGGCACCAGCCCGATCTCGTCCTCGTGGACATCCTGATGCCGGGTCAGGACGGCATCGAGACCATCGTGCAGCTCCGCCACCTCGCGCCGGATGCGAAGATCGTCGCGATGTCCGGCGGCGGCGAGATCGGCAAGACCGAATGCATCGCCGCGGCGATCCGCTTCGGTGCGGATGTGGGCCTGCAAAAGCCCTTCGACGCCGCGAGCCTCGCGCAGGCCGTGGAGAACCTTCTGCACCGCCGCCGCCGTCCGGCGCCGCTCGCCCGCGTCGCCGACGCGATCGCGGGGGTCTCGCTCCCCGCAACGGCAGAGCTCGCGCGGTAAGAGCTCCGGGGTTCCGGTTTTTCGGGATTGCAGGTTCTCGTCGCCCGCAAAGCACGAGCCGCAGCCGTTTTGGCGGCTGCGGCCCGAGGTGCCGCGAGGCACCGACGCGGAGGGAATGTGCTTGCTGCGCAAGGCCCGGTGATTTCCGGACAGCGAGGCCAGACTGAGCCCCCGCTGGTTAAGGCCGGGTAAAAATCTGCGTGGGCGACAGCATTCCCAGCTGCAGACCAAGGATAAATCGACGCTGATTTGGCAATGATTTTATGAAAGTCGCGGCGATACCGCTCCAACGGGCCATTGCCAAGCAGTACTACTACGGCATTTAGGCCGTTTTCGGAGGCTACGAGCCGGAATTACTGGCGTCGCTAGGCCGCGCCGGCAATGTAGGTCTTGAGCGAGCTCGACTCCCACTCCATCTCGTCGAGTCTGTTCTTCACGACATCGCCGATGCTGACGAGACCGGCGAGGCGCCCGCCCTGCAGCACCGGCAGGTGGCGGATGCGCCGCTCCGTCATCAGCGCCATGAGATCGGCGAGCCGGTCTTGCGGGGCGCAGGTGATGACCGAGCGGGTCATGAGCTCGTCGACCCGGCGCTCCAGCAAGCCCGCGCCGCTCGTGCCGAGCCCGTGGACGATGTCGCGCTCGGAAAGGATGCCCAGGGGCTCGCGCCCGTCCGTGCTGACGACGAGCGCCCCGATCCGCCTGCGCGTCAAAAGCGCCACCGCCTCGGCAATCGTGGCGGAGGGCGCGATGGTCACGACCGCCGTCCCCTTCGCCTTCAGGATCGTCTCGACATTCATGGGTCTTCCTCCTCCGAACCGCCGCCCGTCCCGCGGCTGCGCTCGCTGCGGAGATGCTCGACCAGCGCACGAACCGCGCGCGGCTCGACGCGGTCCGCGCGCATCAGCAAATGAGCGATCTCTTCGGCAAGCAGCTCGGTCACGACCGGCTCTCGAACGGCCTTCGCTCGCGGGGCCATGCCGCACCTCCCGGGAGCGCCTCCATGGCCGCGCCTTTGCGCGAGCGCACCGCTCCCTATCACTCTAGTTAGAATGCCGGGGCGCGCTCTGAAAGGGCGTGGCAAAAAAATGTCGCGGGTCCCGCTTGTGCGGCGCACGCGCGGTTGGCCGTTTCCGCGCGAGAGCGCGTTGCGCGCCGCAACAGAGCAGCATCGCTCTTTAGAGTATCCGGCGGAGATAGGCGTCGGCGGGGCGCGTCTGGTCCCATTGCCGCGGATAGCCCAGCGAGACCTCCTGGAAATGCACGCCGTCGGCAAAGCGGCTCGCGCGGACGTGCAGGTGGCCGTAGACGACGGCGCGCGCGCGGAAGCGGCGGTGCCAGAGCGCGGTCGCGTGCGTGCCGCACCAGGGCGCATAGCGGGGCTTCCGCGGGAGGATCACGTCCTCCGCGCGGAGCGGATAGTGATTGACGAGGACGGTCGCGGCATCCGCGGGGATCTCCGCGAGCCGGCGCTCCGTGAGCGCGAGACGCGCCGCGCACCACTCCTCCGCGCCCTCATAGGGATCCTTGTGGAGGCGGCGCTCGTCGCTCGCAAAGATGCCGGCCTCGGCGGCCCAGTCCAGCACGCGCTCGCGCGGCACGTCTTGCGGACGGAAGCTGTAGTCGTAGAGCAGCAGCAGCGGCGCGATCAGCGTCTTGGGTCCGGGACCGGGCCAGAGCGGATAGGGGTCCTCGGGGGTCAGCACGCCGCGCGAGCGCGCGAGCCGCACCAGCGCCTCGTAGCGCGCGACGCCGCGCTCGGCGTGCCCGGGGCTCCGCTCGGTCCAGAGCTCGTGGTTGCCGGGGACCCAGATGAGGCGTCGAAAGCGCGGCGCCAGAAGCTCGAAGGCTAGATCGAGCTGTGCCAGGCTGTCGCCCAAATCGCCCGCGAGGATCAGCCAATCCTCGGGCCTCGGCGCGATCGCCTCGACCGCACGGCGGTTCACGTCGCTCCCGAGATGGAGATCGCTGATCGCCCAGAGATTCATGCTCCGGGGTTGATACACCAAGCCGCCGCCCCGGCGAAGCGAGCTTCGCGGGTTCCGTGTGCAATCTGTGGCATCCGCGCTTCCACGGGCGGCGGTGTGCGGCTCGTCACCGGCGCGTCCGACCCTCGTGGTTTAATGCAGCCTCGCTCAATGCAACGGCCGTCGAGAAGGGAGGCTCAACAATGGCATTCCCGGCATTCTTCTCCGTAAAGGGCATCAAGCAGGGACAGTTCAAGGGAGAGGCGAAGGAGGAAAGCCGCGCCGACAGGTGGATGACGGTGCGCTACTTCGCGATGGAGCTGGAATCGCCGCGCGACGCCGCCTCCGGCCTCCCCACGGGAAAGCGCCAATGGAAGCCGATCAAGGTCGTGAAGGAATGGGGCGCGGCCTCGCCGCAGGGCCTCAGCGCTTGCGCCACGAACGAGCTCCTCTCGGAGGTGGCATTCGACTTCATGCGGACGGACGCGAGCGGCGTGGAGTACGTTTACCAGACGCTCACGCTCACGGACGCAACCATCTCCGACGTCGTCCGCTTCACCGGCGGACCCGAGGCGCTGGTGCCCGGCGGAAAGCGCGCCTCCTTCGAGGAGAGCGGGGAGCTCGAAGCGTGGTCCTTCACCTTCCGCAAGATCGAGCTCGTCGACAAGGACGGAGGCACGATGTTCCTCGACGATTGGATGCGCACGACCTAGCGCGCCCGGCTCAGAGATTGAAGAGGTGATAGTAGGAGATCGTCGAGAGGAGCAGGCCCAGCATCAGAAAGATGCATGCCGCGAGGAACCATCGCAGGGTCTTGGCGTACTCGCGCTCGTCGTCGTCCTTGATCTGCAGGGATCGCCAGAGCGCCACGATCTCGAGCGCGATTGCCGACGCCATCAGGATTGCGGCAATCACGGAGGCCGTGCTCCAGGCGCCGGGCAGCTCGAAATTCCAGTAGCGTAGGAACAGGAGCGAGAAGCCCAGCAGGACCGTGATTGCCGTGACGATCGCCTGCCGATATCCCGCAGGAAGCGGGACTCGGCCGCGTTCGGGCTGGGGGTCGACTCGGCTCTCCCTCACGGCGTCCTTGCCCATTGCGATGACGCGTCCAAAATAGACCGGAATCGCGGGGCCGCGGAAGCCGGGCCGGTGGCCGCACCGCTCATTGAGCTCCGGATGGAACCAACGGGAGCAGCCGATGGGCACCTATTACGTCTGCCTCACCTTCGACTTCGACGCGCTCTCGGGATTCATCGCTCGCGGCTTCACGACGCCGACGCCGATCTCGCGCGGCGAGTTCGGTGTGGTGGCATCCGAGCGCATCCTGGCGCTGCTCCGCCGCCACGACATTCCCAGCACCTGGTTCATCCCGGGCCACACCATCGAGACCTTCCCCGACGCCTGCCGGCGCGTCTTCGAGGCGGGACACGAGATCGCGCATCATGGCTGGACCCACGTGCCGCCCGCCAATCTCTCGCGCGAGAAGGAGGAATGGAACCTCGTGCGCGGCAACGAGGCGATCCGCATGATCGCGGGCGAGGCCGCGCGCGGCTACCGCTCGCCCTCCTGGGACCTCAGTCCGCACACGCTCGACCTCCTGCTGAAGCACGGCTTCCTCTACGACAGCAGCCTCATGGGGCACGACTACCTCCCCTATCGCTGCCGCACCGGCGACGAGATCGACCTGGAGACGCCCGCGAAATTCGGGCCGGAGACCGCGCTCGTGGAAATGCCGATCAGCTGGTCGACGGACGATCATCCGCATTTCGAATACATGCGGATGCCGAACATGCTGGCGCCCGGACTCAAATCCGCCGAGGGCGTGCTGCAGAACTGGTACGACGATTTCGACTACATGACGCGGATCGCGGATTGGGGCGTGCTCACCTACACCTGCCACCCCTATGTGATCGGGCGCGGCCATCGCATGCTGATGCTGGAGCGGCTCATCGAGAAGCTCCGCGCCCGCGGCGCCGTCTTCCGCAACATGGAGAGCGTCGCCAAGGAATGGCTCGCCGCCGCGCCGCCGCCCAAGACATGAGCGGCGCGACGCCCCGCTTGCGCGGCCCCGCGCCGCGTGAAAAAGTCGGTTACGGAATGCGCCGGAAACACGGCGCCCGCACAGGGGGAAGCCATGGCGCAATCGCGTGCGATCGACGTCTCGGAGTTCATCGACAGGAGCCGGGTAAGCCCGTTCCAGGTCACGACCATCGTCATCTGCGGCCTCGTCGCGATGCTCGACGGGTTCGACGCGCAGCTCATCGGCTACGTCATTCCCGCGATCGCCAAAGCCTGGGGGATCCAGGGACCCGCGATCGGCGCCACCTTCAAATGGGCGGTCTTCTGGGGTCTCGTGGGATTGACGCTCGGCGCGCTCGGGGGCGGCCCCTTGGCCGACCGCTTCGGGCGCAAGACGGTGATGCTGGCCTCGGTCCTGATCTTCGGGGTCTTCAGCATCGTCACGGCCAGCGCCACGGACATCGCGACGCTGAGCCTCTTCCGCTTCCTCACGGGGCTGGGGCTCGGCGGCTCCATGCCCAATACCATCGCCTTGACAGCCGAATACTCGCCGCGCCGCCTGCGCACGACCTTGATCACCGTGATGTTCACGGGCTTCCCCATCGGCAACGTCGCGGCGGGGCTCGCGAGCGCGGCGCTCATCGAGCATTACGGCTGGCAGGGCGTCTTCTATGCCGGCGGGATCGCGCCGCTGGTCTTGCTGCCCTTCGCGCTGCTGCTGCTGCCGGAGTCCGTGCGCTTTCTCGTGGCGCAGCGGCAGAGCGGCGCGCGCGTCGCCGCGACCCTCGGGCGGATCGCGCTCGACCCCGCGCTCCGCCCGGACGCGCGGTACACCCTGCCGGAGGCGGAGCTCAAGGGCCTCCCGGTGAAGCATCTCTTCCGCGACGGCCGCGCCGCCGGCACGCTGCTGCTGTGGCTCGCCTTCTTCATGAACCTGCTGATCATCTATTTCTTCGTGACCTGGCTGCCGCAGCTTCTGGGCCAGGTCGGCCTCTCGGCGCAGCATTCGATCCTGACCGCGGCGCTCTTCAACAGCGGCGGCGCCATCGGCGGCGTCATCGTGGGCATCCTCACGGACCGCAGCGAGCCCTATAAGCTCGTCATCGGCGCCTTCGCAGCGGCGGTGCCCTGCATCGTCGGCGTCGCCTTCGCGGGCGCCTCGCTCCCGATGCTGGTGGTCTCGATCTTCCTGACGGGCGTCACCGTCGTCGGTGCGCAGAACGGGATCAACGCGCTCGCGGCCCGGCTTTACCCGACCGACGTCCGCTCGACCGGCGTGAGCTGGGGCCTCGGGATCGGCCGCATCGGCTCGATCGTCGGGCCCTTCATCGGCGGCGTGCTGATCTCGATGGGCTGGAGGCCCAACACGCTCTTCCTCGTGGTGGCGGTGCCCGCCGCGATCGCGACCGTCGGCATGATCTTCATGAGCCGCACGGCGCTCGCGCGCCATGCTTAGAGCAGTGGCGGGCGAGGCTCCGATATCGACGAATCTGGATCATGATCCGATTCGAACCTGGACGCGTACTCGTAACTCCGGCTCCGTGAGCATGGCTCAATTCCCGCTCCGCTCCGAAAGCGACCGAATCGCTGTGCGGCAGCGGAATGGCGCGATGCGCCAGATCTAGGCATCAGTCGGCTAGTCGATTGCGTAAGCCATCGGCCGGCGGCTGCTGCGCTCGGCAGCCCGCGCTGAACTCCCTTTTGACTGCGCCACGCAGAATAGGATCATCGCGTGGAAAAGAGCGTGCTGTTGTTATGGACCGTGCGGCCGGTGCCATCCAAGTTGGTGGTCCCGGAGTCGAGCCGAGCATAGAGCATGTATGGCAACCCGATGCATGCACTGGGCGACGGCCGGAGCTTGGCTCGCCACTGATGAATCATTCTCAGTAGAGAGCCTCTCGGCGTGGTTGACCTGGATCAATGCCGCAGCGACGGAGCTCGTTTGTATTCCAGCAGCGCCGGTAGCAGGCCTGCACGAGGCCTGCCCAGCAGCACCTTCCAGCTCCGTTTGGCGCCGCAGCGATGCTCGGTTCGATCCCTGCGGCGCAGTCGCGTTGGTGTTTCGCCCGTTCTCGTCGATGGATCCAGGCTGACGCATCCTGAACGACCGTTCGAGGTGGAGCAGATGTCCACTGCTGTGCCGCGCCAGCTGCCCGAGCATATCGTGATCGGGATCGACGTCGGATCGACCACGGCCAAATGCGTCGTCCTCGATCCGGCGACGCAGGAAATCCTCTGGAAGCGATACGAGCGCCACGAAACCCGGCAGGCCGAGAAAGTCGCGGCGATGCTGGCGGAGATCGAAAGGGAATTCTCCGGCATCGATCGAAGCGGCGTCCGCGCCTTCATAACGGGTTCAGGCGCAGGCCCACTGGCGCGTCCGATCGGTGCGCGCTTCGTGCAGGAGGTGAATGCCGTCACGATCACGGTCGATCGACTCTGCCCGGAGTTCAATAGCGTGATCGAGCTCGGCGGCCAGGACGCGAAGGTCATCCTGTTCCAACACAACCCCGATACGGGGGAGCGTCGGGTCTTTACGTCGATGAACGACAAGTGCGCCTCCGGCACCGGCGCGACCATCGACAAGTGTCTCCTCAAGGTCGGCATGGAGCGCTCTGCGCTCGCCACGCTCGCCTTCGATAAGGAAAAGCTTCACCGCGTGGCGGCACGATGCGGGGTGTTCGCCGAGACGGACGTCGTCAATCTCATGAAAGCCGGCGTACCCGCTGGCGAGGTCATGAACTCGCTCGGAAATGCCATCGTCATGCAGAACCTCACGGTGCTTCTGCGAGGCAACACTCTCTATCCCAAGGTTCTGCTGCTGGGCGGTCCGAACACTTTCCTCCCCTTTCTCCGGGATTGCTGGCGGCTCCGCATCGGCGAGATTTGGAAGGAGCGCGGCGTCGCCTTTCCCGATCGGCCGCTTAGCGAATTGATCGTGGTCCCCGAGAATGCGCAATACTTCGCAGCCGTGGGCGCAGCCCTCTTCGGCATGGCCGAGCCGGCCGAGAGCGGCGCCTACCGCGGACTCCGCGATCTCCAGGCGTTCATCGCGCACGGACGAAAGGCGCAACTCGGCGAGAGTGCCGGACCGCCGCTGATCTCCGCTAGCGAGGACTTCGCGGCGTTCGTCGCAGCCTATTCTGTCCCGCCGTTCTCGCCACCCGCTCTCGACCGGGGAACTTCCATACGGGGCTTCATCGGCTTCGACGGGGGATCGACGACCTCGAAAGCCGTCCTGATCGACGAGAAGGGCGAGCTCCTCGCAAAGGAATATCTGATCTCCCGCGGCAATCCGATCGAGGATGCAAAGGAGATCCTGTCGCGAATCAAGATGTCCGCGGCAGAGCAAGGCTGCCCTCTGGAGATTTTGGGATTCGGGGCTACCGGCTACGCTGCCGACGTGCTGGATTCCGCGCTGCGGGCCGACGCGAACATCGTCGAGACGATCGCGCACATGCTGAGCGCGAAAAAATACTGCGGCGAAGATGTCGACGTCATCTGCGACATCGGCGGACAAGACATCAAGGTCCTGTTCCTGCAGAACGGAGCCATCAAGAATTTCCGCCTCTCCAATCAGTGCTCGGCCGGAAACGGCATGCTGCTCCAATCCATGGCCGACCAGTTCGGCGTGGACATCGAGGACTTCGCCAGCGCCGCCTTCAAGGCCCAGCTATCGCCTCGCTTCTCCTACGGTTGCGCCGTGTTCCTCGATGCGGATCGCGTCAACTTCCAACGCGAGGGCTACACCAGGGACGAGCTGTTCGCCGGCCTCGCGATGGTTCTGCCGAAGAATGTCTGGCAGTACGTCGTACAGCTCCCGCGCCTCGCGGAGCTCGGCCGGAAATTCGTTCTGCAGGGCGGCACGCAGCGCAATCTCGCCGCGCTCAAGGCCCAGGTCGACTATATCAAAGCACGCGTACCCGGCGCCGAGATCCGGCTCCATCCGCATTGCGGAGAAGCGGGCGCGATCGGCGCCGCACTCGAGGCGCGCCGTGTCGTGCAGAAGCGCGGCCACTCGGTGTTCATCGGCCTCGACGCGGCGATCTCGCTCGAGTACCGGACGCAGACGACGGAGGCGACGCGCTGTCACTTCTGCGCCAACGAATGCCTGCGCACCTTCATCGACACCAAGACGCCCGATGGCGGATTTGCACGCTACATCGCGGGGTTCTCGTGCGAGAAGGGTACGGTCGAATCGAAAGAGGCCGTCGTCCGCCTCAATCAGGAGCGCAAGCGGCTCAAGGAGCGCTATCCCAATCTGATCGACGTCGAAGCCGACCTGGCATTCCGGCACCGCTTCGAGCCGTCCGCGATGCCCGCCGCCGGCACGACGATCGACGACGCCGCGCCCGGACATTCGTGGCTCGGATTCGGTCGTGCCAGGCGGAAGCGCATCCGCCGAGTGTTCGCCTCCGCCTCGCCGGAGGCAGCGAAGCGCCGCCGAGAGCTTCGCATCGGGATTCCGCGCGTGCTCAACATCTACACTTTGGCGCCGTTTCTGCGGACATACCTCGAGGCGCTCGGCGTTCCTCCGCGCAACATCGTGTTTTCCGACGAGACATCCGAGGAACTGTGGCTCGAAGGAGGATGCTACGGCTCGATAGACCCATGCTACCCCTCGAAGGTCGCGCCGGCGCACTTGCACGATCTCATCTTCCACAAGCACGCGCAGAAGCCGCTGGATTACATTTGGTTCCCCACCATCCTCGATATCCCCACCTTCGTGTCGCACGCGATGGCCGCGACCACTTGCCCCATAGTGGCGGGGGCGCCGAAGGTCGCCGCGGCCGCCCTCACGAGGGAAAAGGACCTGATTGCCGAAGCCGGGCTCGAATTCGTTCCAGACGTCCTCAACTTCCAAAACCCCAATCTGCTTCGCCGGCAATTGTTCCTGACCTGGGCCAAACGTCTCGGCGCGAGCGAGGACGAAAGCGATTGGGCGTGCGGCGAAGCGTGGAAAGCCCTTGCGGACTTCGAGCGCGATCTGCAGCGCTGCGGCCGCGAACTACTGGATTGGGCCGAGCGCGAGGAGCGCGTGGTGTTGCTCGTGATCGCGAGACCCTACCACGGCGACCCCGGAATGCATCATGGAGTGGTCGACGAATTTCAGGCGCTCGGCTATCCCGCCCTGACGATCCGCTCGATCCCGAAAGATGCGGAATACCTGCGGCGGTTTTTCCGCGATGATCTGGCCGAAGGCATCATCGACGATGTGTTCGACGTGCGCGACGTCTGGCCCGAGAATTACTCCGCGCAAAGCGTTCAAAAGGTATGGGCGGCCAAATTCGCGGCTCGGAATCCCCATGTCGCCGTCCTCGATCTCTCGAGCTTCAAGTGCGGCAGCGATTCCCCCACTTATGGCCTCATCGACCGCATCCTCGCGGTGAACAGGACGCCGCATCTGACGCTGCACGATCTCGATGCCAACAAGCCCGGCGGCTCGATCAAGATTCGCGTGAAGACTTTTGCCTATACGCTCGAACGCTACCGAGAGCGACTGGTCGACACCGCCGCGCGCCGGCATCTTCTGGAGTGCGCGGGCGACCGCGCTAGGATGGAAACCACATGAGCCGCGAGCTCATCAATCCCGGGGCAACGGCCGAGGCAGGGCCTCGAAGCCTTGCGCACGAGGAGCCGCGCTCGCGCAAGCCCGATGCGCCGCCGCGGCAATGGCGCGACCGGAACCCGCGCGAATTCACCAGTGCTGAGCGGCAGCGAACGACGATCCTCTTCGGAGGCCTGACCCGCATCCACGACATGCTGATCGAGAGCGCCGTCACTGCTCTCGATTATTCCGCGAAGGCCTTGCCCTCTCCCGATAACCAGTCGCTTCAGTACGGCAAGGAATTCGGCAATCGCGGCCAGTGCAATCCCACCTATTTCACGGTCGGGAATCTGCTGCGCTACCTCATTCGGCTGCGCGATGAAGAAGGCATGACCGTCGACGACATCGTCTCCAACTACGTCTTCATGACCATGGGGACATGCGGCCCGTGTCGGTTCGGGACTTACGTCACCGAGTACCGCAAGGCGCTTCGCGACGCGGGCTTCGAGGGTTTCCGGGTTGTCGACATCAAGCAGGAGCGGGGTGTCGGGCAGCTCGGCCGAGATTTTGCCGTCCGTATCGACGCGCGCCTCTGCCTGGTGGCGGCCAAATGCGTGATCGCCGGCGATCTCCTGAACATGATGGGGTACCGGATCAGGCCCTACGAAGTGGTCCCCGGGACGACCGACTCCGCCATGGAGCGATGCCTCGCCCTTCTCTGCGCGGCGCTCCGCGGCCGGCGTAGCGTTCTACGCGCTCTCAATCGCTGCCGCCGCGAGCTCGCTCGCGTCGAGGTCGATTGGCTGCGACCGAAACCCAAAGTCCTCATCATCGGCGAGTTCTGGGCGATGACGACAGAGGGGGATGGAAACTACCGCCTGCAGCGTTTCCTGGAGCAGGAAGGCGCCGAGGTCGAGATTCCCATTCTCTCCAACTGGATCCTGTACAACATCTGGTGTGCCGAGCAGGACACGCACACGCTCATAGAGGCGCGGCCGCAGGCGAGCGCGTCGTTGCGGCGCCTCTTGCTCTATCTATGGCTCGGTCGCGCGGCGTTCCAGCGCTGCTTCTATGCCTTCGCCCGCACGATCGGGCTGCGCGGATACCGGCTGGCGGACATGGCGGAGATGGCTCGCATCAGCCATCGCTATTACCCGACGCAGCTGCGCGGGGGCGAGGGTCACCTGGAGGTTGGCGAGGTCATCGACAGCGTGAGGGAGGACAGGGCGAACCTCGTGATCAGTGTGAAACCCTTCGGCTGCATGCCGTCATCGGGCGTCTCCGATGGAATCCAATCCCTGGTGACCTCGCGATTTCCGGCTGCAAATTTCCTGCCGGTGGAAACGACGGGAGACGGTGCGGTGAACGTCTATAGCCGCATTCAGATGGCTCTCTTCAAGGCGCGCGCGAAGGCGGAACGCGACTATCGCGCAGCACTCGATGCCGCAGGCCTTTCTGCAGAGGACGCCGCTACGCGGATTACGGCACGCCCGCGACTGCGAAGCGCCGTCTTTTATCCCGCGCACCTCACCGCCGTGACGGCAGCAAACTGCGTCCACGAGCTGGCCCTGCGCTGACTCCGAGCACGGGCGCGGATGGGACAGTCCCGTCTTTTCCGGACTCGGCATTCTCCTGCATCGATGCGGTGCGAGACCACCCTCCGGTCTTCCATCGCGGTTGGCAGGGTGTCGGCTCTGGGCTTAGGGTTGCAGAAGACGTCGAGTTCGAATGGAGCGCGGTCGTGGTCGCCGATGGGGCTGGATCATGCTGACGCTGGGCATCGTGCTTGCGCCCAATCCGGTGATGTTTCATGTGGGGTCGCAAGCACTCTACTGGTATGGCTTCGCATACACCTTCGGTTTCGCGGTGATGTGGCTTTGGCTCTCCTCGCGGCGTGAGCGCCTTGGCTGGGCGGAGGCACATGTCGTTGACGCCTGTATCGTCTTGGTGGCCGGCGTGATCGTTGGCGGGCGGATCCTCGATGTGACGCTCTACGAATGGGAATGGTACCGGGGCCGCGCCTGGGAAATTCCGATGCTATGGAAAGGCGGCATGGCAAGTCACGGCGTGCTCTTGGGCGGCGTCGCCGCGGCAATCCTGGTCGCCAAGCGCACGCGCACGCCGGTATTTGTGCTGCTTGACGAGCTCGCCTGTCCGGCCGCCATCGTCTTGGGCCTCGGTCGAATTGGCAATCTGATCGAAGGCGGGGTCATCGGAACTCCGACCAATATGCCCTGGGGCGTCGAGATTCCCGGCGTCCACGGCTTCCGCCATCCGGTGTCCCTTTACGACGGCCTGAAGAACCTCGTCCTCGTGCCGATGCTGCTCGCGGTCATGCGTCGTCGCCCCGCCGGCACGGGGATCGCGACCGGCGTGTTCAGCCTCGGATACGGCGGCCTGCGGTTCCTAGCGGACCAATTCCGCGACTACGAGTCCTCGCTCTTCGGCATGGGCGCCGGCCAATGGTTCAATCTCGCCATGGCGGCGATCGGCATCGCGATTCTCGTCGCCCGCCGCCACGCTCGGATCCTTCGGATCGAGCCGTTGTCCGGAGGTCCCGCGCCCCTGTGGCGAAAGGCATTTCTCGTCGGGCTCATGCTCGTACCGCTCGGTATCCCCACGAGTTGGACGACGAGCTATATCGAACTAAAGCGAGAGGCTGGCGCATTCTCGCGGGGATCCGCTGAAGCCTTGATTGCGTGCTCGGGGCCGGACTGCACGACGGTGCACCGCCTCGCAAGGGGGCTTGTCTATCTTGGGCCGTCACGCGCTAATCGACCGGGCTGATGCCCTTTCCGGGTCATTCGCGACCGTGTCGGCCAGTCGGCTTCCGCTTTGCCCCGGAAGCGGACCTGGAGCGGGGGCGCGAGAGCAGATGGCGCGTTGAGCTCGCCCAATGGCCTGTGATCGAAACTCCCGAACTGGGAGCCTCGAATCACCTGCCAGGAACTCACTGACCGTGAACGGCTCGAACGGCTTTTCAATTAAGACCAAACGGCCTTCATTCAGCTCGCATCGACACGGCTGTGGCTGGGCGTTGATGAGCCAACGCCCTAATCGGGCCATGATCCAAGCGCATCAGGCGTGCTGCAGCGCCGCCTTGACGCGCTCGGGCGTCATCGGGACGTCGCGTAGCCGGGCACCCGTCGCGTCGAAGATCGCGTTGGCGAGCGCGGCCGCCACGGGCGCGGTCGCGGCCTCGCCCGCGCCCATCGGCGGCAGCTCCGGCCGGTCCACGAGATCGACGATCACCTCAGGCGCGTCGGGGAAGCGCAGGATCGGATAGCTCGCCCAGTCGAGGGACGTCACGCGCTCGCGGTCGAAGGTCACCTCCTCGAAGAGCGCGCGGCTCAGCGTCTGCACGATGCCGCCCTCGACCTGGTTCCTGACGCCGTCGGGGTTGACGACGAGGCCGCAATCGTGCGCGCAGGCGACGCGCGTCACCTTGACGGCGCCCGAGGCGCGATCGACCGAGACCTCCATGCCGATCGCGACGTAATTCTCGGCGTGCTTGTAGTGGACGTAGGCGATGCCGCGGCCCCGTCCGGCGCCCGCGCGATTGGGACCGACGCGCGGCTCCCATTTCATGAGCGCCTCGACGCGCTTCAGCACCTCGATGCCGCGGGGATCGGTCGTATGCGCGAGGCGGAAGGCCAGCGCATCCATCCCCGCGGCCGCCGCGAGCTCGTCGACCAGGGATTCGACCGCGAAGCTGTTCGCGATCTTGCCGGGCGCGCGGATGTTCGAGGGCCGGAGCGGCGTGTCCTTGAGCCAATGCACGACGACGCGGACATTGGGCACGGCGTAGGAGGGATCGGCGTTCTGGGTGATGAGGCCCGCCGAAAGGCCCTGCGGCTGCGGCAATCCGGCCGCCGTCGGCGATATCAGGGGGATGTTCGGCAAGCCCTTGGTCGCCTGCGGCAGCCACATCTCCGCCTCCCAGGCGGCGATGCGCCTATCGGGTCCGAGGCTCGCCTTCACCTCGAGGAGCTGCGGCGGGCCCTTGGGGTCCCAGCCGTGCTCGTCCTCGCGCATCCACTGCACGCGGACTGGCTTCCCCACCGCCTGCGACAGCAAGGCCGCATCCGCCGCGGCATCGTCGTGCCCGTTCATCCCGTAGCAGCCGGCGCCGTCGAGATAGACGAGGCGCACCTTCTCCTTCGGGAGGCCGAGGAAGCTCGCGAAATGCGGCCAGTATTTGTGCGTCGCCTGAGACGCCGTCCAGATCGTGGCACCGTCCGCGCGCACGTCGGCAACGGCGCAAGACGGGCCCATCGAGGCGTGGCTCTGCGGCGGCCAGTAGTAGCGGGCGCGCAGCACCGCCCCGGCGCTGGCGAGCGCCGCCGGCGCGTCGCCGTGGCTCTCCAGCGTCTCCTCCGCGACCGCGCTCTCACGCACGAGGCGCGGCAGCTCGGCGTTGCCGGGGAGACCCGTCCCCGGACCCCAGCTCGCCTTGAGCTCGCGCGCGGCCCGCACCGCCGCCCACTCGTCCTCCGCGACGACGCCGAGAAAGCTCTCCTTGCGCACGACGCGCGCGCCGGGAATCGCTTTGATCGAGGCTTCCTCCACCGCGAGGAGCTTCGCCCCCACCGCCGGCGGATGGACGACGCGGCCGTGCAGCATGCCCGGCAGCTTGAAGTCGTGGACGTAGACGTGCCGTCCCGTCGCTTTCGCGGGTAGGTCCGGCCGCGGCAGCGGCTTGCCGACGAGCCGATAGGTCTTGGGATCCTTGAGCGGCGCCTTGGCGTCGACCTTGAGCGAGAAGCGCCTGCCGCCGATGAGGTCGCCGAAGCCGAGCGGCGTCGCCCGCGCCGCACGCGGAGCGATCGCGCCATCGACGATCGCAAGCTCGCCCGGCGGGACCTTAAGTCGCTCGCTCGCCAGGCGCAGCAATTCCTGGCGCGCGGTCGCAGCGGCTTGGCGGATCGGGACCGCGCCGCGGGTGATCCCGGTGCTGCCGGCGGTCGGGCCCTGGTCGGGCGTGAGCGCGGTGTCGCCTTCGACGAGCGCGATGCGGCCGACGCCGATGTCGAGCTCCTCCGCCACCATCTGGCGGATGGCGGCGCGAAAGCCGGTGCCGAGATCGACCTTGCCGCTGTATATCGTGACGCCGCCGTCCTCGTGAATCGCGAGGAAGCCGTCGACCTCGCTGCCGTCGAGGGTCTTGCCGGGCGGGGGCAAGGCCTGGGCGTGCGCCGCCGCGGGCAGCGAGAAGCTCACCACGATGGCGCCGCCGGCCTTGAGGAGGTCGCGGCGCGAGAGAGCGGAGATCGCGGTCATGGCGGACCTCCTCACGTCGCGTTCGCCGCGCGCAGCACCGCGCGGAGGATCCGGGTGTGCGTTCCGCAGCGGCAGAGATTGTCCGAAAGCGCCGCTTTCACCTCCTCGGCGGTCGGGCGCGGCGTCTTCGCGAGCAGCGCCTTCGCCGCCATCACCATGCCGTTGGTGCAATAGCCGCATTGCGCCGCCTGCTCCGCGATGAAGGCGGCTTGCACGCGATCGGGCTGCTCCGGCGTGCCGAGCCCTTCGAGGGTCGTCACGGACTTTCCTGCGACGGCGCTCACGGGGAGCATGCAGGAGCGCACGGCCTCGCCGTCCACCAGCACCGTGCAGGTTCCGCACTGCGCGAGACCGCAGCCGAATTTCGGTCCCTGCAATCCGAGCGCGTTGCGCAGGACGTAGAGCAAGGGCTGGCCGGGATCCCAGCTCTCGACCGTCTCCGCGCGTCCGTTGACGCGAATCGTGTAAGCAGCCATCGATCCCTCCATCGCCCCGCCCGCTCCGACTCTAGCGCCTCGGGCGTGGCGGGCAAGCACGCGCACGGGGATGTGATGAGGGCGTCGAGCGACGGGCCCAATGATGCTAGAATCCCGGCGATGCACGATTCGGAGGGCACAGGATGAACGAGGCCCCTGACGGCAATCCCGAAATGACGGATGTTGCGCGCTACGCGCCGGCCCGCGTCTTTCTCGCGGGGCTCGGACGCCTCCTGTTCGGCGGCGTCTTCCTCGCGGTGGCCGCGCTGCTGCTCTACGTCTATTTCTTCGCGCGCGGCACGTTGCCCACGGACCGCTCCACTCAGGAGATGATCCCCGCCCTGCCCGCGCTCGGAGCGGGATTCGCGCTGGTCGCGCTGCTGATCCTCCCGGGCGCGATCGGGCGGATGCTCAGCGCCTTCGCGAGCGGATTCCATTTCCGCGCCGGTCTCGCGGGGATCGATGTCTCAATGCCCGTGCGACGGTGGTGGGGAGGGTTCCGGCGGGGAATCTGGCATATCCGCTGGGACGAGATCGAGACGCTCGTGCACCGCACGAGCAAGATCGGCGGCATTCCCACCTCGACCGAGTTGCGCATCCAGCGCACGGACGGAAAGCGGCTCCGCATCCCCCGCTATCTCTTCTCCGAGAGCGTCGGCTCGATTCAGCAGGCGCTGCTGGTGAGACGCGCGCAATGGGAATCGATCGCGAAGGTCGAGACCGAGCGGAAGACCGCGGAGAGCAATCTCGAGGAAGCGCAGACCAAGCTCGCGGAGGCGCGCGGGCACGAGGCCAAGGGCGATCTCGCTGCGGCCGTCGCCGCCGCCGAGGAGGCCGTGCGGCTCGATCCCGAGAACCCGACGCTCCGCAATTGGCTGAGCTCCTTCCTCTTCGCGCAGGGGCGGCTCAGGGAATCGGCGGAGGCGCTCGAGAGCGCAATCGCGCTCGCACCCGACCGCGCGCTCTATCACGGCGAGCTCGGCAACGTGCTGCTGCACGAAGGGAGGCTCCTGGGCGCCACGACGACGCTCAGGCGCGCGATCGAGCTCGATCCCCAGGACGCGCACGCACATCACTGCCTCGGGATCGCGCTCGCGCGCACGGGCGACCTCGCAGGCGCCCGCGCCGAGCTCACGACGCTCGAGACGCTCGATCCCAGCCGCGCGGAGCGGCTCCGTCAGGAGCTGCCGCCGGCCTGACGCCGCCGGCCGGAGTCAGAGCCGGGGCCGGCGTCCGCGCCAGGGGGTCGCGCGCTCGTAGGCGTCGCCGACCTTGAGGAGGGTTGCCTCGTCGAAGCGGCGGCCCACGAGCTGGAGCCCCAGCGGCATGCCCGCCTTGCTGTAGCCGCAGCAGACGCTCATCGCGGGATGGCCGGAGACGTTGGCGGGCGTCGTGAGCGCCGCCTTCTCGAGGAAGGCGAGGCCCGGCACCGCCTCGATCGGCCCCGCCGGCGCGAAGGTGCTCGGGAAGGCCAGCGCCGTGTGGCGTTGCAGCGCCGCGTCCATCTCCAGAGCGAGCTTGCGCCGGAGCCGTAGCGCCTGCACGTAGTCGGCGCCGGAAATGACCGCGGCGGCCATGACGCGGTGGCGGAAGATCGCGCCGTAGTCGCGCCAGCGTGCCTTGAGATCGGCCTCGTGCACGGCGTAGGCCTCGGTGAGGAGGATCACAGTGCAGGCCGCGTGATAATCGTCGAGCGGCGAGAGCTTCACCTCCTCGATGCGGGCGCCGAGCCTTCCGAGCTCGGCGATCCCGGCCTCGACTGCGGCGCGCGTCTCCGGGTCGAGCGCGGGATCGTTCGCGAAGAAATTGCGGGGAACGCCGACGCTCATGCCCCGGAGATCGCCGCCGAGCGCCGCCGCGTAATCCGGCACCGGCATCTCCGCCGCGGTGGGATCGCGGGGATCGGGTCCTGCGATTGCCTGCAGCAGCAGCGCGCAGTCGCGCGTCGTCCAGGCCATGGGCCCGGCATGGTCGAGCGCGAAGGAGAGCGGGAAGACGCCGGCGCGGCTAACGCGGCCGTAACTCGGCTTGATGCCGGCGATGCCGCAGAGCGAGGCTGGACCCCGGATCGAGCCGCCGGTGTCGCTCCCCATCGCGCCGAAGGCGAGCCCCGCCGCCACCGCGGCGCCGGAGCCGCTGGAGGAGCCCCCGGTGAAATTGGCGGGGTTCCAGGGATTGCGTGCGGGCGGGAAGGGCAGATCGAAGGAGGGCCCGCCCATCGCGAACTCGTGCGTCGCGAGCTTGCCCAGGAGGATCGTCCCGGCCTCCGCGAGCTTTTTCGTGACGGTGGCGTCGCTCTTGGGGACGTGATCGAGCTTGATCCGCGAATGTCCGGTGGTGCGGATGCCCGCGGTCTCGTAGATGTCCTTGAGCGCGATCGGAATGCCGTGGAGCGGCCCCTTGCGCTCGCCGCGGAGGATCGCCGTCTCCGCTCTCTTGGCCGCGGCGCGCGCCTCGTCGGCGAGAACGAGCACGTAGCTGTGCAGCTTTCCGTCGAGCGCCTCGATGCGCCCGAGGCACGTCTCGACGAGCTCGACCGGCGAGACCTCGCGCTTCCCGAGCGCCGCGCTCGCCTCGGCGATCGTCAGGAAGGGCGCGCTCACGGGCTGCGCTCCGGGGCCGTGAACACGTGCGCGGGCTCGTCCTCGTAGGGGAGAGCCCGCGGCAAGCGCTCGGTCCAGCGCGCGACGTGCCCCGAGGCGCGCAACAGCGCCGCGCGCTCCGTCTCCGTCAGATCGGGAAAGGCGCGAGCGAGCAGATCGGAGAGTTCCTCCTGCGAACGCGACGGCTCCGGCATCGGACACCTCGTTGCGAAATGGCGGGACGATGGTCCGGCGGCCGTGGCGGAGCTGTCAAGCCGGAGGCCGAATTCAGCGCATCGGCATCGAAACCGATGAATGGGGCTTTCGGCAAGCCGGGATCGCCGGCAAGATGAAGCGGCGTTGGGGGCCCCCCGAATGTCCAAGCGCATCGACAAATCCTGGACCGTCTTCATCAGCATCGAGAACGCCGAGCACGATCGCTGCGTCGACCTGTTCTCGCGTCCGGATGGCAGTTTCGGATTCGAGGAGTTCAGACGCGATCCCGAGGACGCCGGCGAATGGACACCGGTGCGGTACTACTCGGGCTCGGTCTTCGCCTCCAAGGCGAGCGCGCTCGACGCGGCTCTCGGCTCCGTAACTTGGTTGCGCGAGTCGATCGAGAGCAATCCGGCGCTGAGGGATTTGGCGGCGACGCGTCGCGCTTGAGCCCGGCGTCATCGCGACCTCTCGCGCGCAAGGACCGCATCGACCTCGGCCCGGCTCGGCATGGAGAAGGCGGCGCCGGGGCGCTCGACGGAGAGCGAGGCCGCGACGGTTGCGAAGCGTACGGCCTCGCGCAATGGCCGTCGCTCCGCGAGCGCCACGGCGAGAGCGCCGTTGAAGGCGTCGCCCGCCCCGGTCGTGTCGATGGCGTGCGGTACGGGGCGCGCCGGGACGTGCGCCTCTTCCTCGGCGCTCGCGAGGAAGGAGCCCTTCTCTCCGAGCGTCACCACCGCCGCGCGGGCGCCGAGGTCGCGAAGCGCGCGCGCCGCGCGGCGCGCGTCCTCCATGCCCGCGATGCCGAATCCAAGGAGCGCCGCGGCTTCGACCTCGTTCGGAGTTGCCACGTCGACGGCCGCTAGAAGAGCGCGGTCGAATGGGGCCGCGGGCGCCGGGTTGAAGATCACGGGCACGCCCGCCTCGCGCGCAAGCGCGATGCCGCGTGCGACGCGTGCGACCGGCAGCTCGAGCTGCGTCAGAAACACGTCGGCAGCGGCGATCGCGGGCTGCGCGGCCTCGATCTCGGCATCGCCGAGGAGCAAGGCCGCGCCGGGATTGACGACGATCGCGTTCTTGCCGCTCGCGGCATCGACGAGAATGAGCGCGACGCCCGTGGGCGCCTCGGGATCGACGGCGAGGTGCGCGGTGTCGATTCCCTCGCGCGCATAGAGGCCGCGCGCGAGTTCGCCGAAGGAATCAGCGCCGATCTTCGCGATGAGCGTCACCTCCGCGCCGAGGCGCGCCGCGGCCACCGCCTGGTTCGAGCCCTTGCCGCCGGGCCCAAGGCTCGCGCCCTCGCCGATGAGCGTCTCGTGCCAGCGCGGGAGCCGCGCGACGCGGCTCGTCACGTCCGCTGCGAAGATTCCGAGCACGGCGATGCGGGGGCGGCGCATGGAGGTCCTCCATGCGCGAGCCTACGCGAAGGCCGCCCTCGGCGCGAGGGCGCCGCCCGATCTCAGCTCGCGACGTCGCCGAGATCGGTCTTCAGCTGCGCGAAGTCGAAGCCCGGAGCGAAGCCGGCGGTCTCGGCCTCGGGTGGCAGGATCGCATAGGCCTCGTCGACGCATTCATCCCACCAGCCCCAGGTCCCCTGCTGCGTATTTCCCCAGGTGAGCACGGTCACGCCTTGGGAATCGTAAGCGACGGCGAAGACCGCGTGCCCGTCATTCGTGAGTTTGCCGGGCGTCCAGGGCTTGCGGGCATCGAAATCCTGGATGCAATTCTGCTGCACCTGGAATCCGAGATAGACGCCGCCGAACATCTGGATCGCCTGCTGCACATGCGTGTGGTTCTTCGGATCGATGCTGACATAGGCGAGAATCTTGTCGTTCGACACCGCGTGCCGACGCCAATAGGCAAGCACGTCGAGCTCGTTGAGGCCGGAATCGACGCCGCCGGTGAGGTGATAGTAGAGCTTCACCACCGCCTGCTTGGTCATGATGTTCTTCGTGCCGATGAGGCCGCGGAAGGTCGTGACCGCATGCGCGAGCCCCGCGATCGTGCAGTCGCCGATCGTGTCGTTCCCGTCCATCGGAAAGAGCTGCGTCGGATCGGTGACGTGGAGCTTGTCGTAGACGCGCGTGAGCGTGTTCGTGGAGGGCGGCGGGGCTGGGAGGCCCGTCTTGAGGTAATCCCTCAGGCGAAGCGTGCGGTAGTCGTGCTTGGGCGGATGCTTTCCGAAGCGATAGGACGGCATGGACTGTCTCCTTTCTACATATGACGCTACGTCGTCTTGAACATCGACCCGCGAGGCTCAGCTCATGCGGCCTCCCGCGGGCTCCCTGCTCTCAGCGCCTCCAGCAGGACCGCTTGATGCCGGCCGATGAAGGCGTTCCGCTCGCGCAGCAGCCGCTCCAGAAGCGCGCCGCAGCGCTTCCTGAGGGCGCGGGGGTCGGCGTCGTACCGGGCGCCGTCGGAATATGCGCGCGAGAGCCCCTCGACGAGATCGAAAAGCAGCGCGTTGCTCTCGCGCGTGAGCTCCCGCAGACGCGTCTCGTAGGCGCCCAGGTCCGGAAGGTCCGGGAAGAGGCGGTCGAGCACGGCGATCTCGTTCCAGGCCCAGTTGAGCTGCGGGGTCAACGCCTCGTGACCGTGGATCCAGCCCGTGACGTCGACGGTGTGCGCGAGCTCGCGGTAGAAGCCATCGAGCCTGGGGTCGAGGAAATCGTAATCGGGCGCCGTCACGTCGCCCTTGAGGCGGCCCTCCCTCTCGAGCAGGTCCTTGATCGGCGTGCCGTCGTAGGGAAGCATCCGGCAGAAGGTCGCGGAGGCGGCGCCGTCGCCGACGATCGCGCGCAGGAAATCGACGTTCGCGCGGACGGACTCGAAGGTGCTGGAGGGATCTAGCAGCATGAAGCCGAACTCGAACATGATGCCGAGTTCCTTCAGCACGCGGACCGCGCGCAGGTTCTGCTCGACGGTGATCCCCTTGTTGAGGATGCGGAGCCCCTCCTCCGTCCCGGACTCGAGGCCCATGTAGACGATGTAGAGCCCGGCATCGCGCATTCGCGCCATGAGCTCGGGCTCGACCGCGTCGGCGCGGCAGTTGATTTTCCAGATGATCCGGTGCGAGAGGCCGCTTCTCTCGAGCTCGTCCACGAATTCCCCGGCCCAGCGCCGCCAGACCTTGCCGAAGAGCGGGAAGTCGTCGTCCTGGAAGAGGAAGATCGTGATCCCGCGCGTCTCGTGGAGCCAGCGCATCTCGCGCACGACCTCCGCGGGACGGCGCGTGCGCACGACCTTGCCGGGCGCGGTCCTATAGAAGGTGTGGATCGAGCAGAAGGAGCAGGTCCGCGCGCAGCCGCGGCTCGCGACGAGCGGCATCGCCTTCCGCCCCAGCACGATCTCGGGCTCGAAGTCGCGCTCGGGATAGGGGAGACGATCCAAGTCGTCGATGAGCCGGCGCTCGCAGGTAGCGAGGATCCCCGCTGGCCCCGCAAAGGCGAGGCCGGGGATTTGGCGCCACTCCGCGCCCGACCCCAGCGCCTCAACCAGCTCCAGGAGCGTGAGCTCGCCCTCGAAGCGCACGACGCTGTCGAGCTCGGGCACGGTCTCGAGCGTCTGCTCGTGGCTCAGGCTCGGGTAATGCCCGCCCATGGTGAAGTGGCAGTCGATGTCGTTCTCGCGCAGGAAGCCGATGAGCGCGCCGAAGCGGCGGATGTAGAACTGAAAGATCAGCGAGAAGCCCACGAGGACCGGGCGCACCCGCGAGATCGTCGCGAGGATCTCCTCGGGCGGGCTCTCGAAATCGAGGACGGCGACGGAATGGCCCGCCTGCCGCAGCGTCGATGCGAGGTAGCCGAGGCCGAGATTCCCCTGCGCGAGGAAGCCCACGAGCACGACCGATTGCGGCCGCGCGCGGCTCGAAAGGCCCGGGCCGGCGCTGAGGGCGGCCGGGCTCGCGGAAAACTCGGCGCTCATCGCACACCCCCGGGAAGAGCGGGCACGCCCGCCGCCGGCGCACCGGCGGCGGGCAAATCGGCTAGCCCCTGGCCTTCGCGAGGACGCTCAGCGTCTTCTCGACGGCCTTCACCTGCGCCTGCAGCGTCTCCCGCTGCAGCTCGAGCTGGGCGGTCGCGATCTGCGTCAGCGCGGATTTGTCGAGCTGGCTGATGAACCACCAGGGGACCGGGTCCCACCAGATGCGCGGGCGGAATTGCAGGACGTCCGAAAGCTCTTCTGCTCCTGTCGGCTTCGTCATCGTCGTCTCCCTTGCGATGCGGACCTGGGATGCGTTCGCGGCGCCTCAGGGCAGCGCCCCCGCATAGAGGCACTGCACGACCGTCGGCGTGATGAGGATGCCGTCGGAGACGGTCTTGCCGCCCGCGGTCAGGTTGATGTTGTCGCCGGTGCCGCCGTTCACCGTGGCGTTGTTCGTGGTGAAACCCTCGCAGACCGAGAAGAAGACCTCGCCGTAATCCGCGATCGCGCTCTGCGCGCCGCCGACGGTCGGCGCCTCCACGATCCATTCCGCGCTGTTCCCCACGAGCTTCGTGCCCTGAGGCGCATTGAAGGCGAAGGAGGTCGAGGCGCCGGTCGTGCGGTTGCTGAAGAAGGCGGTGGCGCTGGTGGCGTTGGCGCCGGTCGTGCAGATCAAGGCCGTCACCATGTCGCCGGGGCTCACCCCGAGATTGGTGATCTGCACCTCCGGGAGCGGATACCATTCCCACCAGGGATAGACGTGGCGGGTGATGCTGTTGCCGCTCTGATAGACCTCGCATTCGACGCCGACCTGGCAGACGTCGCCGGAGCCGTCGCCGTCGATGCCGATCCAGCTCGCGCAGTAATACCACTGATTCTGCGTGGGGCCGTCGACGTTGGGAACGACCCAGTCGCCCTCGACCCATTTGAAGGACTGTCCCTGCGGCGCGAAGACGACGCCGCCGGACCAGTTGGTGGAAGTCTCGGTCCCGGCCTCGGCCTTGCGCACGCGCGGTCCGTGCCGCTTCTCCGTGTTCACGCGGAAGGTCGGCTGGATATAGTGGAACTTGTTCTTGAGCTGGCTGAAGACCTGCTGGTAGCGCGCGAGATGCTTCGGATCCTCGGGGCGCGCGGGGAAGCCGCTCCGCTCGAGCTCGGCGAGAGTGGCGCGCATCGGATCGATTCCCTTCGACGGCTCGAAGGTGTGAATCTTGAGCCCGCCTTCCAAAGTGAGCGTTGCCATGTGACCCTCCTCCTTCTGCAGCAGTGACGAAACTCGAGCGCGCGGCGGCGAGCGCCCTCTAGGCGCTCACGCGCAGCGTCGTGGTCCAGAAGTCGTAGTCCGCGAGCGACGGATAGTCGTAGCCGTTGGTGACGCGCTTGCCCGCGCGGATGCGGAACTCGTAGCAGCAGTCCTCCGGCGGATAGTAGGTCAGCACCTCGGTGCCGCCGCCGAACGACTTCTGCGCGGTGTCGGGCCGCTGGTAGGGCAAGGGCGGGAAACTCGCGGGCGCCTGCGAATACCCGCGCCAGCCCGGCGGCACCCCGTCGGAAATCCCGTGGCCGCGCTCGGCATAGAGCTCATAGGCCCAGAGGTGGCCGTTGGCATCGGAGACGGTGATGTCTATCTGCACGTAGCCGCCGGGGCCGAGATCGTAAGCGGGGCAGTCGCCGGCGCTGTTGAGCGGCGCCGGAGAGTTGTCGGCTCTGAAGGCGGAGAGGCTGTTGATGTGCGCGGTGGTGAGGCCGCTGTTGTCGATCGTGAGCGTGAGCGGCGCGTCCGGCACCAGCGCTACCGGATTGAAGCCGGCGTCGTAGCCGGTCACGGTGAGATCGGCGGCACCCACCGTGCCGCCGGCAATGAGCGCGGAGGCATTGGCGGAGACCTTGAGCCCGTTATAAGCCCAGATCACGAGGTCGCCCGGCGCGAAGGGCGGGAAGGCCGCGAGGCCCGGGGGCGTGGGTCCCGCCTGCCGCGCCTCCTGCGTCGCGTAGAGGTTCGAGAGTCCGCCCTGGCTGAACGGCCCCATCTTCACGGGGCCCGCGAAGGTCAGCGTCGCGCCGTGATAGATGAAGACGTAGTTGTAGAGATCGGCCGCGATGGGCGCGCTCGAGCCCGGCGCGGTGCCGCCGCGCGAGGGATCGCCCGCCCATTGCCCTGCATTCACCTGATAATAGGAGGCGGCGCCCACCGCGAACTCGCCGTAGATGTCGAGCGAGCCCGCGAAGGCGAGATCGCTGCTGTCGGTTCCGGCGGAGCCGTCGGCATAGCCGCCGTGGATCTTGTCGACGGTGATGTTGCCGACGCGCGTCCAGGCGAAGCCCGTCTCCGGCTTCGGATCGCCGCCGCAGGCCGTCACCGCCTCGGCATTGGCGACGAGCGTCACGCTGCTGCCGTTGGGGAGGCACCAGCGCGTGTCGGTCGCGGGATTCTCGTCGACGATGACGTTCCCGCCCTGGGTCGCGCTGAAGACGATGTTGGGATCGTCGCAGCACCACCACCACCACGGAAAGATCGCGCGGAGCCGCGCGTCTGAGAGCTTGCGGCGGATGAGGGCGGTGCGCGCGGGATCGGGCCTGAACTCCGCGCTCTGCGCGCGCATCGCGGCGAAACCCTGGCCGCGGACGAGCTGGCGCCCTTCCGGCCGCACCAGGGCAATGCCGGTCTGGAGCCCCGCGAAGGCGCGCTGCGGATCGGCGGATGCGCGCTCCAGCGTCTCGATGACGTGGAGCATGTCGAGCTCCCACCACCAGGGCCAGCAGTGCCACCAAAGCGGCCAGCAGGGCCAGCACGGGAAGCAATAAGGACAGGTGCACCAGCAGAAGCAGGCGGTGAAGCGCCCGCTCTGATCGGCGACAACGGTCGCGCGCGGCGTTTTGGTGAAGCCCCAGAAATTGAACCCGACGGTGTAGACCGTGACGTCGGCGCCGGGGACGGGGCAGCCGTCGGGCCCCACGACCACGCCGCTCACGCAATACCAGCGGCACCAGAGGAGCCAGAGCCGCAGCACCTCCTCGCCGATCTGGAGTTTCTCCGCCGGGACCTTGAGGATGCGCTCGGCCTTGTCGAGCTGGGCGCGGTCGAGCGCGAGCCGCGCGAGATTGGGGACGCGCGCCAAGTGATCCCTGGCGCCGCCCGGCCCCACCAGCAGCTCGAGTCCGCCCGCGGCTTTCGCCGCGATCATCTCGCGCGCGATAGGGAAGCTGAAGGAGCCGTCCTCCGCCGGCTTCACCTCCGCCAGCACCTCCGGGCCTCGCACGAGGTAGATCCAGATGCAGCGCAGATATTCCGCCGAGATTTTCGGCAACTTCCCCGTGACGAGAACGGGACCGCCGGCGCTCGCCGCCATGACGCACCTCGCTCGTTGCGATACCGGCTGCGTGCGGCAACCGATCCTTCTGGCATCGCGCGCGCACACTCCAGCGATCCGCAGTGTCGGCGCGCGGACGATCCCGTCCGCCTCCGGCAACGGAGTGACGCGCTCAAAGGCCCCGCGAGCCCGCCCGTTTTTTGTTGGTGACGCGACTATGATCCCGTTCCGCGACGCGCGGGTGTGACAACTCTGCTCACAGATCGTGAGCATCCATGACTGTGCGGGAGGCGACGCGCGCGACGGTTTCGCCGCGCCGGTAGGCACCGACATCGGCGAGCGCGCGTCTGAGACCGTAGGGAGAGTGGTGCCCCGAGTCGGATTTGAACCAACGGCCTACCGCTTACGAAAATAGAATCAGCGATTTTTACTGGCTTGGACAGATTTGGAGCGAGCCAGCAACCCATTGTTTTTGCTAGATTTATGGCCTGGATCACAATAGAAGGGTTTGGAGTGATTTTGATGCGCGGACCTTCTTATAGCCTTCTTAATTTCAGCGTGCCGCTCCGATGCCGAAGATCAAGATCACAAAGACAACGGTCGATGCGCTTCCACTCGTACAGCGCGGGCAAGCGAACTACGTTGACGCTGCGCTGCCAGGGTTCGGCGTTTATGTCGGTCGCACGTCGAAGACTTACTTCGTTCAGCGCGACCTCCGCGGCCGCACGGTCAAACTCATTATCGGGAAGCATGGAGTGTTCACCCCTGAAGAAGCGCGAAACGAAGCGCGGCTGCTCCTAAATCAATTGGCACGCGGCATCGATCCACGCCGAGAGAAACAGCAGGAAGCCGCAAGGGGTTTAACGCTTCGGCAGGCGTGGCAGGAGTTCAAAACTGCGAGGGCGATGCGGAGCCAATCGGTGCAGAATTACGGATGTGCAATCGAGAGGAACCTATCGGATTGGTTGGATATTCCCCTCGCCGAGATCAGCGCCGAGCAAATCATACATCGGCACGCTGCCGATGCGGCAAGGCGCGGTCCTGCCTGGGCGACACGAAACCTGCGCATCTTCCGAACCGTTTATAGATTTGCGAAGGCGGTACACAGAGGGATGCTACCGGAATGCCCCACGGACATTCTCTCGGACCTGCATATGTGGCACCGCGACCAGCGCCGACGTACCTACATCAAATCCGGCGACCTTCCCAGGTGGTACGCCGCAGTCATGGCTCTAGGCAATGATTCCGCCCGCGATTATCTCAGGCTGATTCTGTTCACCGGTATGCGGCGTTCCGAGGCTATGCGGCTGCGGTGGGAGAACGTGGACTTCGAAGGCCGCACGCTTACGATCCCAACAACGAAGAACGGAGACCCCTTGGTGTTGCCGCTGAGTTTATTTCTTCAGGAGATGCTCAAGGCTCGACGGCAGCGGTTTCCAGATGACGAATGGGTATTTTTCGCAGTTGGCGCCCGCGGGCACCTGCAAGAGCCCAAGAAGTGGGTCTACAAGGTCGCGGAGGCATCGGGAATCAAATTTGGCCTCCACGACCTCCGTCGCACTTTCATAACGGTCGCGGAAAGTTTGGACATTTCGGTGTACACGCTCAAGCGATTGCTGAACCATCGCGAGGGGCGCGACGTCACTGCCGGTTACATTGTGTTGGATGTCGAGCGGCTTCGGCGTCCCATGGAGCGTATAACCGATTTCCTTCTTAGTGCCTGCCAGTCCTCCGCTACCACACGCATCCGTGAGCTGCAGCACCTCGCATAGCGCACATAACCGCGGTGGCGCATGGTACGCTAGGGGAGTCAAGCTCCTAACCATATCCGGACGAAAGGCCTTTATGTCGGACCCGCGCGATGACGAAATTGAAGCGCTCGACGATGAGCATTTCCACGCGCTCGCTATCGG